>CAYUNO010000021.1:0-17706 GCA_964446075.1 uncultured Flavobacteriaceae bacterium
CAATAAATAAAATTTCTTTTACGGAATAACGCCATGCGAAAATCTACGATAGACCGGCTCGCAGAAGCATTTCAACTTGCCCTGCGAAATTTCCGTAATGAATTGGAAATGAATAATTAAGATGTATTTAACCCGCGGTTAAAATCAGGGGGTAACCTAGATCCAGAACTTAAACGGCTTCCGCTTCAACAGCTACCACTTCTGGCACCATGCGCTTTAACAGATTTTCAATACCCGCTTTCAATGTCATAGTACTTGACGGACAACCGCTGCAAGAACCTTTCATTTGTACTGTCACAACACCATTCTCAAAACTCTTAAAATCAATTGCACCGCCGTCCATCTCTACCGCTGGTCTCACGTGATCTTCTAACAACTGTTTAATTTTACGCTCAATTTCACCTTCTTCTGCTTCGGATAGTTGTTTTTTAGGCGCTACGATTTCTTTTCCTTGCTCCACCCATTCTTGAAAAAACCCACGTAAATCGGGAATTAAATCGAACCACTCGTAATCGTTGTTCTTTGTAATGCTTACAAAATTATTCATGATAAATACCCCTTTAACAAAGGGCATATCAAATAAGGCTTCAACCAAAGCCCCTCCGCCTACTGATGATTCTTTCGTACGGAAATCGGCACTATCATTCGGCAACAACATTTTGTTAACTACAAACTTCATGCTCTCAGGATTGGGAGTGGCCTCTGCGTATACAGTTATTACGTCTTGCATGCTTTTTTCCATATCACAAAAATAACAACAAAATCACCGAAAATCACATCTATTTAGAAAGATTCTATTTTTTATTATGGAATTATTTCATCTATTCATGCTAGCCTCTTATCGGCTTTAAGTTTGAATATGAAAAATTGCAGTTATCTTCGTACTATTATGAAATTAAATCGTATTTTTTATTTGTTGCCTCTAGGAGTCCTAGCATTATCGTTGAACTCTTGTAAGCCCGAAGAGCAACCCACTCCTACTCCCGAACCTTCACCTTCCAATGTTATTCAATCGGTATCCATCGGTTATGATGAAAATGGCAAACCCAGCGACACCACTATTTCTACCAATACATTTGATGGCCAAGGAAGAGTATTAACTACCACAACCGATGATGGTTCTGTTGTAAGTTATACCTACACCGCTACCACCGCTACTATCAAGTCCGTTGACTTAGAGGACCCAACCGAATCTTTCGAACTTGTGTACACCCTAGATGCAAAAGGCCGTCTATCCTCTGCTCCAATTGAATTCATGGGCGTGAAATTTGGTTCTATCAACCATTCGTATTACCCCACCGATAAATTAAAATCCATTGACGTATTAACCATGTTGTCTCCTGATACTTCTAGAACCTTGTACACTTGGACAGGGGAAAACAATACATTGCAACAAGATGGAGATGTTTCAACCGCATTCGATTTCGACTTAACTAAGCGTGAATTGAGAAATTTCGGTATAGAAGACTTACAGCGTTCACGCAACAAGAATATTCTTACCAAAGAAACAGTAACCACCGTTGGTGAACCTACCATTATAAATACTTACGAGTATGAGTACGATGCCGCCGGCCGCCCTGTAAAAGAAATTATCAAACAAGATGGTTTGAAGGTTTCCGAAACTACCTATAAATACTAAACGAAAACGGATTGATTGCATTCTAGGGACGATGAAAATCACCTCCCTCTGATAGAATCAATTTATGGGGCCATCTAAATAAATGAAACCCAAAAAACAGTTTAAATTATCATTTTCTAAAGAATAATTTCCGGTACCGACAGAGGTTCCATCCCTGCGATTGAATACCTTTGTCGGTACTTTTTTTATATCCACCCATGAGCAAGACCAAAACCACTTTTTTTTGTAGAAGTTGCGGATTTGAAAGTCCGAAATGGATCGGTAAGTGCCCCGGTTGCAATCAATGGAATACCTTTTCCGAAGAATTAAAACCCAGTAAATCGGTAACCGCGTGGAAGAAAAGTGGAAGAAAGATTGCAGAACCCAAACCCATTCAAAGCATTGAAACGGCAGAAGTTCAGCGATTACAACTTTCGGATGATGAATTAAATTTAATTCTGGGTGGGGGCTTAGTACCCGGAGCCATGGTGTTGTTGGGCGGAGAACCCGGTATTGGCAAAAGTACGCTCTTGCTGCAAGTAGCACTTAGAACCCCAATAAAAACCTTGTACGTTAGCGGGGAAGAATCCGATACCCAAATAAAATTGCGGGCCGAACGTTTGGGAATTCATACAGACCAATGCAACATCCTCACCGAAACGTTGCTTGAAAATATTTTGGATGCGGTAGAAAGAGAACTACCCCAATTACTTATTGTAGATTCTATTCAAACCTTGTATTCCGAACAATTGGAGGCTACACCGGGAAGTATTTCCCAAATACGGGAGTGTACCGGAAAACTTCTGCAGTTTGCCAAAGAAAATGATGTGCCCGTTTTTTTAATCGGACATATCACTAAAGACGGAAGCATTGCCGGTCCTAAAATTCTGGAGCACATGGTTGATACGGTTTTGCAATTTGAAGGCGACCGACACCATGCCTATCGAATCGTACGAACATTAAAAAATCGATTTGGAGGAACACAAGAACTGGGTATTTACGAAATGAACGGAAATGGGCTAAATGCGGTGAAGAATCCATCGGAAATCTGGTTGGCTCAGCGCGAAGAAGTGCTTAGTGGTATCGGTGTAGCGGTGGTATTGGAAGGCGTTCGTCCCCTTTTACTTGAAACTCAAGCTTTGGTTAGTACTGCAGTCTATGGAACGCCACAACGATCTGCAACTGGATTTGATTTACGTAGATTAAATATGCTGTTGGCTGTTTTAGAAAAACGATGTGGGTTTCGCTTAGGTCAACAGGATGTATTTGTGAATTTAGCCGGTGGAATGCGATTGGAAGACCCTGCACTTGATTTGTCGCTATGCGCCGCCATCATGAGTAGTTTCTACAATCAACCACTACCAACGAAATGTGTGTTCAGCGCTGAAATCGGGTTAAGTGGGGAAGTTCGAGCCGTTCAACGCGTTGAACAACGCATCGCCGAAGCGCAGAAATTGGGTTTTGAAGAGATTATTATTTCTAAGTACAACAAGATACAACCCGCAAATCACGCAGGAATTAAAATTCACACATTCGCAAGAATTGAAGAAGTATTTTCTTGGTTGTTCGGTTGATTATCTTATCGGATAGCGAGAATACCGCCTATCAACCTACATGATTACTTTATTCCAAACTAAAGTTTAGATTATTATCAGTAATAGAAAAGAGCGCTTACGCGCTCATCAGTTTCTCTTTTAAGTAACTTTCAGCCAATAAATATATTTTTTGGGTATTGGGGATTCGAATTCTACTTTGTTTGATTTCCAAAGCGGTTGTACGTTCGATTTTCTCTAATAACTTTAAATAATATATATAGGCTGTGTACACGCCCAATCTGCATCCCACGGGCAACTGTACAATTCCTTTATATGCATGGGAGAAATCCTTTTTCACATCCTGGATGATTTCAATTTTCTCCTCGTCTGTAAAATTGGAGAAGTCAACCCCGGGAAAATATACTCTACCCCGTTCGTCGATATCACTCTTGATATCGCGTAAAAAGTTCACTTTCTGAAAAGCAGCGCCTAAACTGCGAGCATGCGGCAGCAAATGCTGATACAAACCATCGTCCCCTTTACAGAAAATACGCAAACACATCAACCCAACCACTTCGGCACTTCCATAAATATATTGGTTGTAACTATCGTTGTTGTGGGTTACGGTCTGCAAATCTTCTTCCATTGAATTAAAAAATGGCTCAATTAAATCTTTGCCGATTCCAAACTGATTTACAGCCAATTGGAACGAATGCAATACCGGGTTGGTACTGATTCTCTCTTCGATTGCCTGGTAAGTTTGTTGTTTAAATTCCGATAATAACCGGGATTTATCGTACCCGTGAAATGTATCCACAATTTCATCTGCCACCCTTACAAATCCATAGGTAGCAAACACCGCCCAGCGATATTCTTTGGCTAACAACCGAATACCCAGCGAAAAGCTAGTGCTATAATTTAAAGCCAGTCTCTGACTCATGGCTTTGGAAGTTTGATCAAACAGCGCTATGCTCATTTTCTATTCTTTCAGTTATTAATTTCGAACCAATCACTACTATTGGCAAGCCTGTACCCGGGGTGGTACTCGCTCCAACGTAATATAAATTTTTTAATTTTTCGTCTTTGTTGGAAGGTCTGAATGCCCCAATTTGATTCAATCCGTGAGCCAATCCTAAACCACTTCCACGGTACAAATTGAACATTTTCTCCCACTCGTTGGGTGTATAAACAACCTTAGTAAGAATATTGTTTTTGATATCGTACCCTACCCGTTGTCCTAAGTCTTCCAAAATTTCATTTACCAATTTATCTGCATCCGACCAATCCGGTTTTACGCGTAAATCAGGTACGGGGCACAGGATAAATAAATTTTCACATCCTTCAGGAGCACATTCTGGATTGCTCTTACTCGCGACGTTTACGTAATAGTATGGCTTTTCTGGAGCTACGGAGCTTCTGAAGATGGTATCGGCGTAGGCTCTGAAATTGTTTCCTAGAAAGTAATTATGGTGTTGAATTCCATCAATTTTACCTTTAACTCCTAAATAAATGGTGAACGGAGCCAAGGTCCATTCCAATTTATCCAATTTCTCAGGGGTATACTTAGATCGATTTAAAAACTTACCACGGAACCAAGCCGCATCGGCATTTACCACAAATAAATCGGCATCAAATCGCTCGCCGGTAGAACTTACGGCGGTTTTCATCGCCCCATTGACTTCCTCAACACGAACAATTTCCGTATTCAATTTAATTTCAACACCCTTCTTCTCCAGTAAACCTAAAATTCCTTCCACAATTTTATACATTCCACCTTTCACATTCCAATATCCATCGTGCTGCAATTCAGTGTAATTCAATAAATTGTATACCGATGGTGTATTAAACGGAGTGGCTCCCAAGAAGAATGCCACCAACGAGAAAATGATTTTCACCTCTTCGCTATCGAAATGTCGCTCCAATTCTTCCCAAAACGTTCGGAACATTTTTGGTAAGTGTTTAACAGGAACCGTTGCCATGCTGGCCAAGAAATGCAGAATACTATTGAAGTTTTTCTTAATAATTCGGTACTCCGTATCATGAAAAATCTCCTTAGCCCCCAATAAATATTTTTTTGCCTTTGCTTCGAAATCGTCTTCCAATCCTCGAAACTCTTCGGCCAATTTGGCTAAGTCTTTGTAAATTTTAAAAACCCGATCGCTGCCCGCAATATTCACGGTGTACAATGGATCCAATTCGTTTAATTCAAATGGAATCGGCTCGCCGATGGATTCAAACAATTCCTTGAACTCGTATCCCATGGAAAAAAATGATGGGCCGATATCAAACGTAAAACCATCCTGCTTTAAAATATTCAATCTTCCACCGGGGGTAGATTGTTTCTCAACGATGGTAACCTTGTACCCTTTATAACTCAACCTCAAGGCAGTAGATAATCCTCCTAGCCCTGCACCAATTACCACTACCGACTTAGTCATGCGAATATTCCTTCAAAAATTTACGTTTTACAAACAAGAACCCAAAAGCTTGTGCCCCTTCTTTGGTATGAACCGCATGGTGCAAATGATGCGTCTGTCGCATCGCCTTAAAATAACCCAACCTAGCTCTGGTTAACCACTTAATTCGTTGATGTACAAATACATCGTGCACTAAAAAATAAGCAACTCCATATAATGCAATCCCCAAACCGGCAAAAAATCTCCAATCAAAGGCATCTGCCCCCACCACAATCAGCCAAACGGAGGGAATAGCAAACATAAACCCAAAAAGGTCGTTCAATTCCAAGGTGCCTTTCCTTGGCTTGTGATGACTTTCGTGCCAAATCCATAAAATCCCATGCATGATGTACTTGTGTGTAAACCAAGCCACTCCTTCCATTAAAACGAAGAAAAACAATAATACTAGTGCGTTAATCATAATAAGCGTTTTATAAAAACACTCAAACAAACGAAATGTTTTGTTTAATTTTTTATTTAATTTGAGCCCAAAAAGATAAACAATAAAATCGGAAATTGTACTACCAAAACATTAATAATCTGCAAAGTAAAAGTCAAGGTTCGTTGGGTATGTTTTACCTTTGTTATTGAAACCGTTAAAAAAAGTTTAGATGCTGAACATTCTGCATAATTATCCCCTCTTATCTCTTAATACCTTTGGCATTCAAGCGAAAGCCAAAACCTGCGTATACATTGAAAATATCGAGCAGTTACAAAAAGCCATCGATGAATTCTTGGGTATGCCGAAACAGGTTTTAGGAGGCGGCTCCAACGTAGTTATCACGGGAAATATCGAAAATATACTCCTAGTTAACCGGATAAAAGGGATAAATGTTATTGCCGAAGATTCCGAATTTGTATTGTTGGAATGCGGAGGTGGCGAAATTTGGCACGATACGGTAATGCATACCATAACCAAAGGATGGGGCGGATTAGAGAATTTAAGTTTAATCCCAGGAACGGTAGGTGCTGCACCGATACAGAATATAGGTGCTTATGGGGCCGAACTGAAAGATTGCTTTGTGCAATTATCGGCAGTTGATCTAGAATCTGGTGAGTCGCATATTTTCACCCATAGCGAATGCAAGTTTGGGTATAGGGAAAGCATCTTTAAACACGAGGTTAAAGGAAAATTTATCATCACTTCGGTTCAATTTAAATTAGCCAAAAAACCGGTAATCAAAACACAGTATGGCGATATTCAACAAACGCTGCTAGACTGGGGGATTACAAACCCCGGAGTAGCCGATGTAAGCAAAGCGGTTATACATATAAGACAGAGCAAGTTGCCGAACCCTGCAGAAATTGGTAATTGCGGAAGTTTCTTTAAAAATCCAGTGATTGATGTTGAACATTTCCATCGGCTGAAATTAGAATTCCCTACCATTAAGTCATTTGATGCCGGTCCGGGTAAAGTAAAAGTTCCTGCAGGTTGGCTAATAGAAACGGCAGGTTGGAAAGGATTTCGAGAAGGAGATTACGGAGTGCATAAAAAACAAGCCTTGGTCTTGGTAAACTACGGATCCGCCACGGGATTAGAAATAATACAATTGGCAAAAAGAATTCAGGCCGATATATTGCAGAAATTCCAAATCCAATTGGAAATGGAAGTCAATGCTTGGTAAAAGAGCGGATATTTCCTTAATTTGCTATGCATGCGTCTGAATCTTCGATTTTGTTGTGTTTTACTTAGTAGTGTTATATCGATTAACTTTTTATGGTCTCAATCGGTAAACACCCAATCTGCAGGTTCATTAAACCCTAGTTGGATTGCGAAAAAAGCTCAACTGAGTTCTTTAACCCCCATCACCACCAAGCAATTCAATTCTGCCGATGGGAAAGCCTCGGGGTCAGGAATTTTTAATCACACCTCCCCTATTTCTCATGTATTTAATCCAGAAAATGCCCCTGGAATTTGGCTAGTACCGTTGGAAAATCAACAAGAATCATGGATAGAAAAAGAAATGCCTTTACCTACAGGTATCGATGAGAAGTTGAGAAAAGAAATTGATCACGAACGCTCCAGAAGACTTCAAGCCGCGGGCGTTAAACCTCGCAGATCTATTTTGAATGATCCGCAAACAAAAAAATCAGACATTGATCCGAAAGTTTTAAAAGGCTACAATTTACCTGCAGGTGGCGGTACTCCTAATGATAATCACATTGCCGTGGGTAATGATGGCAAGTTTGTATCGGTAATGAATACCGTTATCCGTGCTCATCGTGAGGACGGAACAATCGCTCGGGCCTTTACCTTGGTGAATTTCGACAATGTAAACAAAGAAGTAGATACCATTCCCAAAATGGATAGAACCTACGATCCCCGTGTTATTTACGACCCCGTGGCAGACCGTTATGTAGTATTGTACATGCATGGGGTTACCGATAAAAGCAGCTTTATTGTGGTGGGATTTTCTCAAACCAATGACCCTACTAAATCATGGAATGTGTACAAAATTCCCGGCACCCCCATTGCAGACACCGTATGGAGTGATTACCCCATTGTAAGTCAAACCAAAGAAGACATCTACTTCACCGTAAACTTATTAGCCAATGGATCTTCGTGGGAGGAAGGATTTCGCGAAGCCGTAATTTGGCAATTGAGCAAACAAGACGGTTACGAAGGAAAGCCCCTACGAAAGAACTTTTTCCATAATTTGAAATATGAAAATGTTTCTTTATGGAGTATCTGTCCAATGCAAAACAGCCCTTTCCCGGATGGATTCGACAATTATTTCCTTACTGTTAGGCCCTATGCGAAACAAAACGATACGGTTTTTCTTCACCGAATAACCAACAGTTTGAATAGCGGAAATGCCCAATGGACGTTGGAAGTATTAAAATCACCGCAAGCGTATGGTTTTCCACCCAGTGCATTACAACCCGACACTGCTTATAAACTTAGAACCAACGACGCACGCGTGTTGAGTGGTATTCGCTTAGGCAACACTATCCATTATTTTCAAAATAGCATCAATTTCAATACCTACCAAGCTGCGATAATGCACGGAAGTATTTATGATCTTCCTTCTGTTAATAGAAGAAAAGACATTTCCTTACCATTGCCAGCAAAACCAACAATTAAAGCAAAACTTTTTACACACGATAGCCTAGATTTTGGATATCCTGCGGTTGCTGCCGCCAATTTATCCAAAGACGAGGACGGCACGTTTGATCCCGCCATGGTGGTAACAACCGTACATTCCAGTCCATGGCACTTCCCATCTGCTGGAGCATTTTACATAAACCGCTACGGTGAATACTCCAACTATAAGTCGTTTAGAGATGGAGACAGCTTGATTTACTACAGTTTTTTGGGCAAAGGCGAACAGCGTTGGGGCGATTACGAAGGGATACAAGCGAAATTCAATGAACCCGGAGTGTTTTATGCGGTTGGTTCTTACGGCGCTTTGAATCTAAGTATGTGGGGCCATGTGGCAAAAATTCAGGTTACCGATACCGGATCTCAACGAGGTATATCATCGGTTAAAGTATTTCCAATACCTGCTACGGAAAAAGTCAATATTGAGTTTCAAACCTTTAAAGAAGGATATGTTTGGGGGCAATTGTATACGGAAGATGGAAAACCCGTGCGAACTACGCGCTGGAATTACAACAACATGGTAATCCCTGAAACGCGCATTATTGGCAACGATTTACAAGGTCTATCGGCCAGTAAAGTAACTGAATTGTCATTAAACCCACCCACAGATAATTTGCTTTCGTTTGCCTTGTATTGTTATCCAGGAACCCATCGCTTTGCGGTGCATACCACGCATTTGGCACCAGGGATTTACTTTCTAAAAGTTAAATCTAACGGCAATTTTGGAGGCAATAACCAAAACGAATACTCATTCAAAATTATCATTCAACCTTAACTATTACGCTTTGGAATCTCCAAATGATCTCGATGTTTCTTCAGGAAACGAAAATACTTCCGTGGGCATATCAACAAAAACTCCACCACCAACTAGGCCAGAGGGCGAAATATTATTAATAAATAAACCGCTGGGATGGACTTCCTTCCAAGCCGTTAAGAAAATCAAATACATCACCCGAGCCAAAAAAGTAGGCCATGCTGGAACATTAGACCCCTTAGCTTCTGGGTTGTTGATTATTTGCACTGAAAAGCAAACAAAAACCATTCAATCCATTCAAGATGCACCCAAGGAATACACTGGATCTTTCCATATCGGAGCCGTTACGCCGAGTTACGATTTAGAAACCGATCCCTGTAATTTTATGTCGATTGATAGCATTACAGAAGATCAAATCAGAAATGTAGCAGCGAGTTTCTTAGGAGAAACTGATCAAATTCCTCCCCTATTTTCGGCAATCAAAGTAGACGGAAAGCGTGCCTATAAATTGGCTAGAAAAGGAGAAGAAACGGTATTGAAATCACGAAAAATCTTCTTAACAGAATTTGAAATAACTGAAATCAAAGGTAATGAGGTTCATTTCCGAATAGCCTGCAGTAAAGGAACCTATATACGAAGTATCGCTCATGATTTCGGACAGAAGTTAGGATGTGGTGCCTATTTGAGCTCCTTGGTTAGAACCAAAATTGGGGATTTTAACCTAATTAATGCTTCAACTATCCAAGAATTTGAAGATGCCCGAAAAAAACGGCCGGATTTTTGCTAATTTTGAAATAAATGAGATCAATTATGACTTTCTCTCTAAAGGCCTTATTGCCCATATCTGCATTCGCATTGAGCTCTTGCAGCAATTTGAATGCGGAAAAAATCAGCAGCGACTTCAACAACTGGATACATACATTAACTACACAGAAGGAAAACTCTTTGGAAGTGGCCGGAGGATTCATTATTCGTGGAACCATAAAAAACAAACCCAATCAAGTTGTTTATCTTCAAGAAATGGCACCGGAAGGGTTGATAATGATTGATAGTGTGAAAACCTCAAAAAATGGAAGTTTTAGCATTTCAGCAAATACCCAAGATTTTCTTTTTTGTGCATTGCAAATTTCGCCCCAACAAATGGTTTATTTAGGGGTAAACAATGAATCGGATATTAATTTAAATATAGATCCATCCGGCAGCGAATTTACGTACGAAGTTTCAGGTAAAGGGTCCGATGAATCTCGGGGATTAAAAGAGCTACTGGAATTAAACAAATCGTATTTGATCAGAATTAATGGCATCGAAAAATCTGCATCTACCATTAATCCCAATACGGATGAAGGCTATGAGCAAATGATGAAATTAAGCAAGGATTACAATGCGTTAATGGCGGAAAGAGAAACCAAATTATTTGATTTTGCTACAGCTAGGGGCGCGTCATTCCTCCCCTATTTTATTGTTCAGTATAATGTCGTTAATGAGCCAAATTTTCAATGGTTAGAATTAGCAGTAAGAGCTGCCAACAAGGCTAATCCCGCAGCTAAATACAGCAAAGCTATCTCAGACAGAATGGCCAAAGAAGGAAAATTAATGGTAGGAGCAATCGCGCCAGATATTAATTTAGCACAGCCCAATGGTGAAAATTTAGCCATGAGTTCTTTGCGAGGCAAATACGTGTTGATCGACTTTTGGGCTAGTTGGTGTGGGCCTTGCAGAAAAGAAAACCCATTCAATGTGGCTCTTTACAATAAATATAAAGATAAGGGGTTTGAAATCTATGGTGTTTCTTTGGATCAAGATCCAAACCGTTGGGCTGCAGCCATTGAAAAAGACGGTTTAACCTGGAAACACGTTAGCGATTTAAAGGGTTGGAGTAGTTCTGCAGGACAATTGTATGGAATACGATCAATACCTGCTACCGTACTGTTAGATCCCACCGGAAAGATTATCGCCAAAAACCTCCGCGGTGAAGAATTAGCAGCCAAACTTCAAGAAGTTTTGGGGCAGTAACAAAAACAACTTTTTTCTTTAACATAAATTTAACATGAAAGGAATTGATAATTTAAATTACATTGATTCCTTTGTAACAAGATGTTAAAAGGTTTGCCAAAAATTCTTGTTGTTGATGATGAACTAGATATACTAGAGCTTATTCGACATACACTCGCTAAGGAAGGATTTGAGGTACACGTAGCTGCCAATGGTGCACAAGCCATAGACCAGACAGCCAAGGTAAATCCAGAAATCATTTTAATGGATGTAATGATGCCGGTGATGGATGGTATGGAAGCATGCAGGCAATTAAAAGAAAATCCTGAAACCAAGAATATTCCTGTAGTTTTCTTAACTGCTAGAAGTGAAGAATTTGCGGAATTAGCCGGATTCGAAGCAGGAGCCGATGATTATATTGCAAAGCCTATTCGACCAAGAGTGTTGTTAAGCAGAATCAAAGCAATACTTCGAAGACGAAATGCGTTGCATACGCCTGAACCAGAAGCCATTGATTTTGGTGTGTTGAAAATCGACCGAGAGCGCTTTGTAGTGGATTATGAAGGAAAAGCCTTACAATTCCCACGTAAAGAATTTGAATTGTTGAGTTTTCTTGCCTCAAGACCGGGTAGAGTTTTTTCCAGGGATGAAATTTTAGAGAATGTTTGGGGAAATGAAGTTCTTGTTGTTGATAGAACGATTGATGTTCACGTAAGAAAAATTCGTGAAAAGTTGAACGAGAAGTTCATCTACACCGTAAAAGGCGTAGGTTATAAATTCGAAATCGAATAGCCCGCCTTACATAGAGTTTTCAACATAGCTTCGGCTTTATCCATGCATTCCTTGTACTCCTCGTTGGCGTCGCTGTCAACAGTTATTGCTCCACCCACAGCGTATTGCAAGGTATTCTGATTCGAATCGAATTGCAAAGCCCGAATTACTACATTTAAATCAAATGAATCTCCGCAAACCCAGCCAATACTGCCGCTGTATAGTCCTCGTTTGAACGACTCAATCTCTTCGCTCGCTTGCATTACCGCAATCTTTGGAGCCCCTGTCATGCTGCCCATAGGGAATGTAGCTTTTATTATATCCGACAACCGCAAATCCTCTTTTTTCTTTCCAAATACCGTTGAAATCATTTGCAAAACATGAGGAAACGCGTAAATCCCACATAATTCAGATACTTTTACCGTACTTGGCATACAAATTCGAGATAGATCATTCCTAACTAAATCCACTATCATAACATTTTCTGCTCTATCCTTCTCGGATTGATGCAGTGTTTCTGCTAATAATTTAAGTTCCACGCCATCGTTACCCGCAGAATTTCTAATGGTCCCTTTTATGGGTTGACTTAAAATCCAACTTCCATCGCTACGCAAGTAGCGCTCCATGCTGCTGCTCATTAAATAGTAATTTCCTCGTTTTATAAAAGTCATCATGGGAGCACCAGACACCATCGTCATTACTTCAAAAACCCAATAAGGATCAATATCCACAGAAGCTTCAAAGGATATACAATAATTTAATTCATAAAAATCGCCCGCTACAATTTTAGATTTTATCCAATTTATTGTTTCTACGTATTTCTCTTTTGTAACCCTAGAATTCCAATCAATGGAATTGTACTGGCGCTGCGAATTTTCTTTAGGATTGGTAAATGATCTATTTACATCCAAAGAATCATTTAGATAAACATCGGAGAACGAGCCCGCAAATTCTGCATCATTCCTATTACATTTCATACGTACCTCGCCGTCCCAATGTTTAACTAATTCTGTTTGGTTCAAAAACTCATTTTGATCTAAATTAGAAATTACATCTCGATTAAATTCGTGTTCTTTGCTATTCAAAATCGTCCCGTTTCGCAACAAAACTTCCCATTTTACCGGTGTAATTAATTCAATATTGGGTCGATGAAAATGATCCGAATTCAACGACGCTAATGAAGTTTCAATTTCATTCTTTGCGTCGTATGACAAACTCAAAATTCTCAACCTACTATCTGTTTTTTCCAAGGAATCAAGGCCAGTTTCAACACGATCCTCGCCCACTGCCAATAATCCTTCAAAAGAACCCAGTATATCCTTGTAACCTGCGCTCCACAATATCGTGGCAGAATCTTCCAATTTTGAAATCTCCAACCACTCCTTAAGCGTATTATGAAATTTAATTGGATTCATTTTCTTCTGCATGATAATAATTCCAAACTACCATTGCTTTTGCTTTCCCAACCACTCCTTGCAGTTCTTCAATGGCTGCCGATTGCACCTTTTTAACGCTTTTGTAATGGCGCAATAACATTCGGGCAGTTTCATCGCCTACTCCAGGAATATCAGTTAATGACGTTTTCAATACCCCTTTACTGCGCCTTGCTCTGTGGTGGGTAATTCCAAATCGGTGTGCCTCGTCCCGCATTTGCTGTATCACTTTCAGCGTCTCTGATTTTTTATCGATATACATTGGCAAGGAATCGCCTGGGTAATATATTTCCTCCAATCGTTTGGCGATCCCAATAACCGCCATTTTCCCGTACAAATTTATTTCCTTCAAGGCTTCAACAACGGAACTTAGCTGTCCCTTCCCTCCGTCCACAACAATTAATTGAGGCAGAGACTTCCCTTCCTCCACCAATCGAGAATACCTGCGTTGAATCACCTCCTTCATGGTAGCAAAATCGTTGGGGCCTTCAACCGTTTTAACATTAAAATGGCGATAATCACTTTTAAATGCTTTTCCATCTCGAAAAACCACACAGGCACTCACGGGATAAGTCCCCTGGAAATTGGAATTATCAAAGCACTCAATATGTCTGGGCTGCTCCTTTAACCGCAAATCCTGCTTCATTTGCTCCATCAATCGATCTACCCGCATTTCGGGATTCAATTTATCGTATTGAGCCAATTTCTCTTGCTTATACAACAAGGTGTTTTTCAAACTCAATTCTAACAACTTGCGCTTTTCGCCTAATTTGGGTACCGTAATTCCAACTCCAGGAATAGATAGTTCTATGGGATGCGATAATACAATTTCTCTGCAATCATCTCCATATTGTTGTCTCATTTCCACAATCGCTGTTTCTAACAAATCTTCATCGCTTTCCTCCAGCCGTTTACGGATTTCCAAGTTTCTACTTACTACAATCAGTCCCTGACTCACCCTCAAGAAATTTACGAAAGCTATTTTTTCAATGCTACTGATTGAGTATACCTCTAAATCGCCCAAATTTGGACTAATCACCGTGCTTTTTGCCTGGTATCGATCCAGTGCATCCAACTTCTCCTTGTATCGCTGCGCATCCTCAAATTCCAATTGTTCCGCATGAATTACCATGGCGGATTTTAGATGTTTTTTAACCTCGAACAAGTTCCCCTTCAACAACTTCCGAATTTGTTCGATATTTTCAAGATAATTGTCCTCCGATTGTTTTCCCTCGCAAGGACCCAAGCAATTTCCTATGTGATACTCCAAACAAATTCTGAATTTCCCGGCTTTGATCGAAGTTGGGTTCATTACCAAATTACAATTTCGAGTGGGATACAATTTTTTGGCTAAATCCAATACCGTTTGCATTACTTTCACATTGGCATAGGGGCCAAAATACTCGCTGCCATCTCGGATTACCTGCCTAGTCTGAAACACCCTAGGGAATCGTTCCGCGGTAATTCGGATATAAGGGTACGTCTTATCGTCCTTTAAACTGATATTGTACCGTGGCTGTAATTCCTTGATTAAACTATTTTCTAGCAGTAACGCATCCAACTCCGTATCTACTACGGTAAACTCTATACGATGGATTTTACTTACTAAAACCGCCGTTTTTCGGTTCTCGTAATGCTGTTTTGTAAAATAACTACTAACACGCTTTTTTAAATTTTTTGCTTTCCCTACATACAATATCGTATCCGTAGAATCGAAATATTTGTACACCCCAGGAGTTTCTGGTAGGGATTGAATAACTGATTTCAGTGCTTCCGCAGCCATCCCCTTAGGTTAAACTGATGTGTCTAGAACTCACCGATTCCCCGAAAAACAACGTTGCCTGTTCATTAAAAATAGCAGCTTCATCGGTAGTGGCAAATTCTCTAAGGCTGTTTTTATTTAACTGCGATTCTATTTCGGAATGTCGGTGCAAATAATCTTCTAATCGATCGGCAACGATTCCGCCTTGAGACACTAAGGCAATCCCTTCGGGTAAAAATTTCCGGATGGTCTTTTCTAACAAAGGATAATGCGTACATGCCAACAACAAGGTATCGATTTGAGGGTCTTTTTCAAAAATTCTATGGATGTTCTGATTTACAAAGAAATCGGCACCCTCTCCTTGTAAGTGGTTGTGCTCTACCAAATAAACCCACATAGGACAGGCTTCTTGGGTAACCACCACATTAGGAAAGAATTTAGCAATTTCAATAGGATACGAATTGGATTTAACCGTTCCTGCTGTGCCCATAATTCCTACATGTTGCGTTTTTGTATAGCTTCCAATATTTTCGGTAGTTGGGCGGATAACACCCAAGACCCGCTTATGATCGTTTCTTTGTGCGAGATTTACTTGTTGAATCTGTCTTAACGCTTTGGCAGAAGCAGTATTGCAGGCTAAAATCACTAATTCACAGCCGTTATTAAATAGCCAATTTACCGCCTCCCACGTATACTGATAAACCGTATCAAAAGAACGGTTCCCATACGGGGCCCTTGCATTATCCCCTAAATATAAATAATTGTATTCCGGCAAACGATCTACTATGCTGCGAAGTACGGTTAGCCCTCCGTACCCAGAATCAAACACCCCAATTTTACCTGACGCCAACATTATTTATAATTGCGAAGATATAGTGTGCCGATAAAAACAAAAAGGATGGTGTAGAACTACACCATCCTTTTTTACATTTATTTTCCTGGAGAATTATTTTTTCAATAATTGAGCAATAACGGCAGCAGTTATATCGTCTGCTGTATTTGCACTCCACAAAACAATACCCTGTGCATTATCAATCACGTGAGCATAGCCTTTAGCTTTAGCAACATCGCCTACTGCCTTTTTGATTACTTCAATCAACGGTTGCAACAACTTAACACGGGCATCTTGTAATTCGGCTGTTCCCATTTCTTCCGTTTCTTTGTACTCCTGTACCAAACGCTCGTAACTCTTTTGCAATAATTCCAATTGAGATTGAGACGCCTTGGCATTTACCTTCGCTTCAAATTCCTTTTGTTTATTTTGCATTTCCATTTGCAAATCGCGCAATTTTTCATCATATACTTGAGCTATTGCGGCTAATTTCAAATCAGCAGAATCCTTTTGAGGCATGGTGTCGATAAGTACTTGAGTGTTTACCGTAGCCACCTTTTGTGCCTGTGCTTCGGTTACAAACAATACCGAAAGAGTAAGGGTAAATAATAAGATAAGTTTTTTCATGTATTCTAATTTATTGTTTTTTCAAATGATTATTCTTCGTCAGGGTCAGATTTCTTAACAGGAGGAGTGGGTTTAGACTTACTTCCAGGAGCGATTCCACCGGGAGAAACGGGTTTACCCGTACTATCTTCTGGATTTGCAATACCCAATACTTCCAAAACCTCCAAGGTTTTATCGTATCTAGCGTCTGCATACAACATTAATGCCCCACCGTTCTTATCGAAGATATAGGAGTAACCTTCCTTTTTGGCTACGGTTTGAATGGCATCATAGATTTTATCTTGTAGAGGCTTAACCAATTTCAATCGTTCTTGATACAACGCTCCATCGGGTCCAAATTTTGCTTGCCTAAACTGATACAAATCTGTTTCTTTAGCTGCTATCGCTTCTTTACGTTGCTTTTTCTGATCGTTGGTTAGCAATACTTCTTCTGCTAAGTAATCACGTTGTAATTGGTCTAATTGCGCCTTAATCTGCGTGGCTTCTGCTTCCCATTTAGCCGATAAATCCATTAAGTCTCTTTGAGCCGCTTGAAATTCAGGCATTTTCGATAGAATTACATCCGAATCCACAAATCCTACTAATTGATTTTTCTGACCTTGAACTAAGCCAGCTGTCATCAAGAATGTTATCGCTATCAAAAAACGCTTCATTGTTGCAAAGATTTTCAAACGTCGTGCCAATTCAAAATTTAAATAGCGAAAATATCGTATTTTAATCGATTATTAACATACGCTTAACCGATTTTGAGCTAATTGACTCATTATCCTTAATGTTTCTTCTCAAATATTTACAGGGACGCTACCAAAAAACGAAAAAAGAC
>CAYUNO010000022.1:0-17112 GCA_964446075.1 uncultured Flavobacteriaceae bacterium
GGAATTATGGATTAAATGCAATTAAGGAGTTTCAATTAAAACTACCTGGGGCTGATAGTATTAGATTTCGATTTAAAGTACTTGATTATGAGTTGAATTATGATTCGTTGGTAGTATTTAGAAATTCGGTTTCTCAGGCAAATAAGATCGGACGATTTACCGGGAATGTGCTGCCTAATTCTGGGAATTGGTATGCGGTGAAAGCGGATCGACTAATATTCAAACAGTATTCTGATCCGATGTTGTCAGGTAAAGGATTTAAAGTGGAATACAAAGGAATATTCAAACCATTGCAAGTTGCATTAGGTAATGATACTTCGCTTTGTTATGGTTTTCCGGTAACGTTGAAAGCAGCGGCTACGGGAGGAAGATTAGGGACTTACAAGTATCGTTGGACTGGAAAAGGGGTAGTTGGTGATACCGCGCGGCAGTTATTAGTATTGCCTGATAGTTTACGAAAATATTCCGTTTTTGTAGACGATGGATGCAATGTAGTTTCCAATACTGATAATCAATGGCTAAGAATCAAACCTAAGTTAACTGCGAAAATATTGCCAGCCGACACCCAAGTTTGTGTAGGTAAGAAGGCGGTTTTACGTATTAAATATGCTGGTGGCGATACTTTGGGATACAAATTTTATTGGAATGGTGTTTTGGGCGTGGATACCCTATTGGTTGATTTCCCTAAAGCAGATACATTGAAATATCGTATTCGATTAGATGATGGATGCAGTGCTTCGGATGCTGAAGATAGCACTACCATTATGACATATCAAGCAATTGGCATAGAAAAATCGAACGATACCACCATCTGTTATGGAACTTCTGTTTCCATTGTTGGAAATGTAGTTGGCGGCGACAGGGTTCACGGTGGTCCTGGGTTTTATACTCGTTGGAGCACGGGTGAGTTTACTGCCGGGATTACGGTTAATCCCAAGGTTACTACCACGTATTATGTATGGGGTGGTGAAGGTTGTTCGTTGGAAGGTGCGGATTCTGTAAAGGTTACGGTTTTACCTAAATTGTATATTAGCAACGTTTTGGATTCCATTCTGTGCTATGGACAAACCTATACGGTTAACCTAAGGGATACAGGAGGTTTGAATGCATCAAGAAAGATTTTTTGGTCCGATCCTGCAATTACTGGAAATAGTGTGGTTTTGAATCCGGATACGGGTTTAACCAATTATAGAGTTTGGGTAGAGGATGGTTGCAGTATTCCTAACGATACTTCGGAGTTTTCAATATACAGACACCCGGAATTATTGGGCGATTTGGTTTTGGATAAGGACACATTGTGTTTTGGAGATTCAGCGCAAATTAGTGTTTCGTTTTCTGGAGGAAAGCCAAGCACGAGGTCTTGGTCGATAAACGGAATTTCACCAGCTATTACTGTCTTTAAAGTAGCGCCTTCCGTGGATACTCCATTGAAATTTGAAGTAAAAGATGGTTGTTCTGCGGATGTGTTGAAGTTGGATACAATTGTTGTTTCCGGGAAAAAAATAACACATAAAGTGGTTGCTTCGGATACTCTTATATGCTATTACGAGACCAATGGATTTATTCGAGTTAGTGTATCAGGAGGAAGAACGCCATTTACTCATCGTTGGAACGATGTTTTGAGTACAACAGATACGGCAATAAGTAATTTAGGAATTGGAAATTATACGCTTGTGAGTAGGGACTTGTTTGGTTGTACCGACTCTATTCGTGTGACTGTTACTCATGAGGGTGATGTCTTGTCTGCGCGCAGCGATACAATCATTTATCGCGGAGGAAGGGCAAAATTATGGATGAATGATGGTATGAAGTGGAAATGGATGCCTGCTGTGGCTGCAGAAGGAACAGATACGAATCGATTCTATTTTGTACGACCAGTGAAGTCACAACAATATACTGTGACTGCTTTAGATTCTGCGGGTTGTTTATGGCGTGATACGGTGTTTGTTACAGTAGTTGATCCACCGTTGGTACGGATTCCAAATGTAATAACTCCCAATAATGATGGAGAAAATGATGTTTGGGATTTAATAGAGGTGCCTAATTTAGAGCAGTTTGATATCGAAATTTACGATAGACCTGGAGCATTGGTTTATAGGACTTCTAATTATCTAAACGATTGGAAAGCGGAGGACACCTCTGGTAAGAAGTTGCTTCCAGGTATATATTTCTATTACATGAGAAACCGTGTTAGTGAATTAGAATATCGTGGTTTTATTCAAGTGATTAGAGAGTAGTTGGAATACCCTGCTCTAATTTAGTTTATCCAAATTAAATTGATTTAAACCATTGCTCTGTCATTGGAGTGATAATTTGTTACCCCTATTTCAGTCAATATAGTTGTTGTATTATTAAACTATCTGTTTGATTAGAAATAGGATTAATACATTTTGTACTGCAGGTTAAGTAGAATATTTGTAGGAGCTTGGGGAAATACAAATACCTCCTGAATAATATCTCTGCTTCCATAC
The DNA here is from genome assembly GCA_964446075.1 of uncultured Flavobacteriaceae bacterium. GTDB lineage: Bacteria > Bacteroidota > Bacteroidia > NS11-12g > UBA955 > JAGKXC01. The sequence goes on from CAYUNO010000022.1 coordinate 2,472, forward strand.
AAGTATCCAAAGGTGTATGCGTTACTTGCGTAACGTCTATTAAGGATATTGTTGAATTGCAGGTTTATTTTCAATTCTGAATAATTCTTAAACAGACTCTTTTTATTTCTATCAGCATTCTTTTCAAAAACATAAGTTTTGGAAAGGGTTAATTCTGAGAAAGTATAGGCAGGTAGGCTTCTACTGGAAGAACCGGTATTATCTAAGAATTGTTGGGAGACGTATTTTGTACGCCAAATGACATCGGTGTTATTGGATGGGGATGTCCAGTTAAAACCGATACTTCCAACGGTATTGGGAGAATAGGCAATAGGAACGCTACTCAACACGGTGTCCCAAGTGGTGTAGGTGGCGTAGTCTAGCCAAGATACAGGCGCATTGATGATTTCATTTTTACTCAATGCGATATTTCCTAACAGTATAAAACTCCCAACTGTTTTGGATGATTTTTTATTTATGACATACGATCGTATATCGATTTCTATGCCTCTACGATAGCTGTTTTCAACATTTTTACGCAACGGCGTACCTACATCATTCACCGCTCCTGTTAGTACCAATTGGTTTTTATACTGCATGTTATAGGCAGTGATTTCAAGCAGTATTTTTCCTGTATGTCTGTAAGTTACTTCGGTATTTGTGAGTTGTTCCGGAAGCGGAACATCTGCATTGGGGTGATCCGTAAAATCCGAGCGGGTTGGTTCTTTGTTTGTGCGCATCCATGCCGCAGTTATGGTATTGTTGTTTAGGAATTTTTGTTCTAAGAATAGTTTTGGATTAAAAAACAGGAAATCACCGGTGAAATCAATCGTTCTTAAATCGTTATCTGTGCCTTTACCGGTATGATTAACTTTTCTAATTTGTGCATCCAATGTCAAGTTAGTACTTTGGGTTAGTTTGTAATTGAATTTAGAAAATAGATTTGCGTCAAATTTCTGACCAATTGAATTGTAGTATTCGTGTGGCTTTTCTAATGTAGACTGAGGTAAAGCCAAAATTTGAGTAACTCTACCAAAATGGTCGCCCAAATACTGATTTATACCAGAACCAATTACATAGGAATAGTTTTGTTTTTTATGAATAAAATATAGGTTTAATCCAATAAGATTGTTTCGTAACCAACGTTGACGAACTAAATCGGATTGAGATATAAGCAGGGTAATGTTAGAGTCTCCAGCTGTACGAATGGGTGATAGATTGTATTTTGAAAACGCATCGTTGTATCTAAATTGTTCAAAGTACCCTGTTCCGAACGTATGGTACGCGGTGCCGGTTAGGGAAGTTGATTGATTGAATCTTCTAACGAAGTTTAGATGATGATGGAGTTGTCTGTAGTTGTCGATTTCGTTGCGGTAAGTATAATAATTGTATGTGGAAGGATTGCTTTGAAAAAGATTTAATGAGTCTTGTGCATTGCGGTAGGTTACGCCTGCATTTCTATAGTAATGGTCCATTAGTAGTTGAGAATCTGTGGATGAGGTATTAGATCCCCCTAAGTTAAACTTCTCAATGGGCACCCCCCACCAAGCTTGGTAGGTTTGTTCATTTCCACCGAAGGCAATCAACTTAATCTCCCATTTATTATGATTTTTGGGTATAATGGAGGAAGAAATAAAATAGCTAGATAAATCACTGGATGCCCGGTCTATAAAACCATTAGATTTAATCATACTGGAGCGGAATTCGGTGCGTCCAATAAGATTTTTACCTAGTTTGTAATTTCCTGTTCCCAATTTTATGGAATACCGGTAGGTGTTAAAACTGCCAATTCCGGCATTCAATTGTAAAGTTGGCAAGAGTGATTCGTCCTGTGTGGTGAGCGCTAAAGTAGCACCAAAAGCTCCGCCACCATTGGTAGAGCTTCCAACACCTCGAGTTAGTTGAGCATTTCCGAGTGAGCTCGCTAAATCTGGCATATTTACCCAAAAAGTTCCATGACTTTCCGCGTCATTAATAGGCACTCCGTTAACGGTGATGTTGGTGCGTGTAGCATCGGCTCCGCGCACTCTAATACCTGTGTACCCTATTCCATTACCCGCATCGGAACTACTTACTACCCCTGGAAGTTCTTGCAGTAAAATGGGTATATCTCGTCCAGTGTTTAGGTTTTTTAAATTGAATTTGCTATTTATCAGAGACGGTGAGTTTTGTTGAGTTGTTATTCCGGTAGGACTATTAACTGCGTTAACCAATACCGTTTGCATCGAAATCAAGTCGATTACTTGCAAAGAACTGTCTGGAACAGACACTGTTTGTGCCGATAAAAAAGAGGAACTCAGCGCACTTACTGCGAAAACAAGGGTGTTTTTGAACAAAGTAGTTTTCATTTCCGAATGGTTTTTAGTGTCATTCGGGTTGACGGAGAGGCTGTCAACGTTCATTTCCTTTCGCAGGCATTATCCTGATCAAGTTGCGGGTATAATCTCAGCGCTCAATGGAGGCACCCCGAATGATGGTGCAAAGATAGGGATATATTTTACCTTTGTGCATTATGAAAATCAAACATACAGGGGTAGCATTGAGCTTATTGCTGTTGTTGATTTTTGTTTATTGGCCAGGAATAGTGGGAGAATCGGCGATGAAATGGGATGCCACAGCCATTTATTTACCTTGGAAATTATTTTTATGTAGAAGTGTTTTTTCGGGTAGTTTACCACTTTGGAATCCCTTTGTTTCGGGTGGGTTCCCACAATGTATAGATCCAGGAACATGGTATCCAATTAGTTATTTATTTGGATGGGGTGGAGTGTATGATTTACAAAGTTTATTATTTGAATATTTGTTTCATGTTTGGTTTGCGGCGTTGGGATTTTATTTCGTGTTAATTAAATTATCTATTGATTGGCGAATTGCTGCGATAATTTCTTCGGTGTTTTTATTTAATGGATTTTTTGTTGGAAACGCACAGCATATAGGTTGGATTGTGGCTGCTACTTGGAGTATTTGGACCATGTATTTTTTTATAGGTTGGTTCAATATTGCTATCCAACCTAGCAGTATTGCTGTTAATTTAAAGTATGGCTTGGGTTTAGGTTTTTCCATGTATTTTCTGTTTACGGGCGGATATCCAGGAATGTTTGTGATACAATTTTATGTACTACTGGTTTGGAGTTTGATTTATTGGTTACATAGGAAATTACGTAGTGATTTTTCTTGGTCGAGTTTTAGAAATTGGTTAACTCAAATTTTGGTTGCAGTGTTGGTTTTTATTACGATTTCAATTCCAGGATGGATATCAATAGTTAAATATTTGCCTAGTTTGTCAAGAGGAAATGGATTGGACGCTTCGGAATTGATGTTTGGATCCTTTCCCTTAACAAAGTCATTAGAATTTCTTATTCCGCGAAATCTAATTTCGTTATTCGAACAATCTGCTGCCACGGGTAATTCTTGGGATATATCCATGATCGATGGCTATTGGAGCATAGTATTATGTTGGTTTTTACTGGGTTTTTTAATTGCGAGTAAGCAGAGAAACTTGGTAATTACCTGGTTTTTGGCGGGTTTAGCTTGTTGGTTGCTTTCGATGGGTGCGGATTTGCCCTTTAAAAACGCTTTGAATAACGTGCTTCCCGGAATGGAGTATTTTCGTTTTCCTGCACAATTTCGTTTTTGGGGAATATTATTTTGGTTGATTGCCTCAGCAACGGCGTTATCTGTTTTAAAGAAACATTTGCCAATTTGGTTGATGTACATCGGTTGTTTTTTCATCATCGCAGAGGGGGTTTGGCACGGATTTAACCGAAGGTATATTACGGTTTTGGCTGGGTCTGAAGAGTACGTTGATGCTTCGGTTATTAAGAAGGTGAATGCAAGACTTGGAGAGCTAGATGGTAGTTCAATATTCCAGAAACAGCTTGATACAGTTATAGTTAGATCGATGGATGGACCAAAGGTTGAGCCATTTGGATTTTTATGGTACAATAAGGGTATTTTGTTGAATCGATTTGCTAAAGATGGGTATAATCCGTATTCTTTCAAAAAATATGAAGTAGTTGGCGAATTTTTGGTAGGCAATGAATTGCGGATGGATGGAGTTGCGGATTCAACAGGGAGTAAAACCAAAGTTTCTACTGTGAAAATTGCAAGTTCAACTAGCGAGTCAATTGATTTACGCAGGCTGATTAATGTTCTTGGTAGTAATTGGGAGTTAAAACGTAGTGATTTAATAAATAATAACACGATTGAAATTACTTTAAGCAGGGTAGAAAATCGTGATTCAATTGCTGGTTTTCTTATTGTTAATCAAACAGGGATTTCTGGTTGGAATTTTTCTATGGCAAACAGTGCGGAGGTTCAAATCGTGTCATCGGCAAACGAAAAGCAGCAGATTAATAGGGTGCCAACTAGGTTAATCATTCCTTTGGATGGTGGTTTTTCAGGAAACGACTATCGATTGCGATTGAATTTTAATCCGGAATTTTCCTTATTGGGTTATTATATAACATTATCGACATTATTTTGGGTTTCTATGTGTTTTATCGTGTTTTGGTTAAGTATTTCAGTTTATTTGAATATTAGAATTTGGTATGGGTATTTTAAGTAAAAATAGCTTGTTGAAATTTGCATTTGGGTTGATTTGCCTAGTTTCACCAACGTTGCATGCGAATACAAGGTTAGTTAGTACATCAGAACCAAAAATTCAAAATCACAGTTGGTCTAAGCCCAATGAATTGGTTGTTAGTTCTATGGATTTGGCATTGTCTGTAGACATGGAGGCCAAGAAAATACATGGATTGGTATCGTACCAAATCGCGAAAGTTGGAAAAGGGAAAAAGAAATCGAAGTTTGATTTGCTTTATTTGGACGCTAAGAAAATTAATATTCTTGGGGTTTATTCTAATTCAAATAAAAAGACTGCATTGCCATATAATTCCGCGTCTGATTTTAAAAACTCTAAGAGGTTAGGCTGGCAAAAGGGAGCTACACCTATTTGGAAGTTTGAGGATGACAAAAAAGGAATTTCGTTTAAAACTGGTGGTTTTCAAGAGGAAAATGTTGATTTGTTTGGTGAAGGTTTGGTGGTTTTCACAGGGACAAATAATCGTATTGTGATTGAGTTTGAAGCAGGGTTGTCTGCCGATGCTTTGCAATGGTTATCTGCGGAACAAACTCACGATAAGCAATATCCATTTTTATTTTCTCAAAGTCAGGCGATATTAGCTAGGACCTGGATACCTTGTCAAGATTTGCCCTGTGTTAGATTTACCTACACTGCGAGAGTATATGTTAAATCGCCCTATAATGCGGTAATGAGTGCGGAAAAGGTGGGGGTAGACTATGCTCGAGGCTCTATAGGTGATGTGTTTACAAATACCAAGAAGCTCGTTTGGAAAAATGCATATACGGATTTTAAACCTGCTGACAATACGGTAGTGAGTAATTGGTTGGATTATCCGTTTGATAATTCAACAGCTTCTGGTTCTGTTGGTACGATGGGTGATTTGTTAATTTGTTATCGATTTGCTCAAAATCGGCCTATTCCGAGTTATTTATTGGCGATTTCTGTAGGAGATTTTCGATATTCATCGTATCGGTTTACCGAGGATAAAAACACCAAAGAGACAGGTGTTTACGCTGAAAGAGGCTATTTGGAGGAGTGTAGCAAAGAGTTTATACGTTTGCCGGAGTTGGTAAAGGCTGCCGAGAAATTATACGGCCAGTATGTGTGGGGTTCTTATCGTGTTTTGGTGTTACCGCCTAGTTTTCCGTTTGGGGGAATGGAAAATCCAGTTGTAACCTTTGCAACTCCAACAATAATAGCGGGTGATGGTAGCTTAGTAAGCTTATTGGCCCATGAATTGGCTCATAGTTGGAGCGGAAATTTAGTGACAAATGCTACGTGGGAGGAGTTTTGGTTGAATGAGGGATTCACAAATTATTTTGAATCTCGAATTATGGAATTTGTTTTCGGGAAAGAGTATGCCGATTTGCTAGTTAATTTAGCGTATGCCGATTTAGTTAGGACAGTGGAAGAAATGGAGCAAGATTCCTTGGGGAGATTGGATACTCGTTTGGTTTTAGATTTAGAAAATCGAGATCCGGATGAGGGTGTGACGGATATAGCGTATGAGAAGGGTAGATTTTTGTTGGTGATGATTGAACGCAACATAGGTAGAGAGAATTGGGATTTATTCTTGCGATCTTATTTTTCTAGGCATTCGTTTGGAGTTGTAACCACCCAAGGATTGTTGGCAGAATTAAAGTATTTTTTATTAAAAGGCGTCTCTTATTCTATTACTGATAATCAATTTATTCCGAATGAAATAGAACGTAATCCCGCTCCCAGTAGATTGGATTCTTCATCATTGTCTGTACCATCAATCACTTTCCCTACCGGTGAATTGAAGGAGTATTGGGATAAAAAATATCGTTTTTGTTCTGATTTTCTATTGGCAATTGAAAAGGGTTGGATCCACGGAATTGGTTTGCCCTATGATGGAATTGCCGCGTTTCCAGATATCGAAAGTGCCGAATTATTAAGAGTGGATGGAATTGCGAGTAGGTATTGGTCGAGTGGCGTTGATAAATTGGAAGGAAATAAAGTTTCTGAAAAGGGCGTAGCAGATGAGGCGAAAGTTTCAGGGATTAACTCGTCAATAAATCAAGGAAAGATTGATAAAATGGATATGCCTGAAGTAATGGCTTGTGAATTTCACCGGGGTGGTTCCACGCGGAGGCGAGATGTTTTAACATTGGATACCATCCACTTTACGGCACATCACTGGGTTCATTTGTTGCGGAGATTGCGATCCATGGGTCAGTTGTCTGTGAATGATATGGAGGCGATGGATGAACGATTTCATTTATCGGAAAGCAAGAATTCGGAGGTGGCTTTCGAATGGTTTATGTTAGGGTTGAAATGTCAATATATGGCGGTATTCCCATACATGGAACAATTTTTATTGACAGTTGGACGTAGGAAGTTCGTTTTGCCTTTATACGAACAGATTTTAAAGACCCAGGATAATGGTTTGGACATGGTTTCTAATATATTTTATGGAGCTTCGTCAGGGTATCATTCGGTAACTCGTAAGTCTGTATCGGAACTATTATTGGATTATAGGCGTTAATTAAGTGTATTTTTTTCTATGTTGGAATATGGTGAAATGGATCTGTTTCCTCCGCTGGAGTCGTTAAGACTTCCTAGCAGTTTGGAGGTTTTAATTCAACGAGATGATTTAATTCATCCATTGGTTTCGGGTAATAAGTGGAGGAAATTGAAAGGATGGATTCGAGAGGCCGAAAATTCTGATACAAAATTGGTGATAACCTTTGGAGGTGCATTTAGTAATCACATGATTGCTACCGCGTCCAGTTGTAGGTTAGCTAATTTAAAGTGTGCAATTGCCGTAAGAGGGGAGGAAGTAATGGAAAACCATTATTTGGATGTTGCAAAACAAGAGGGTGCAATTACGATTGGAATAGAGCGTAATATATTTAGGGATCGAGGGCGGGCTTTAGAGCGTTTTTTAGGTTTGTTGTTGTTAGAACACCGCAGTTGGGTTATTCGGACACTGGGTTTGGATTTATATTATTCGCTACAGCACTTTTTGGATAATGAAGTTTGGAGGGAAATTGATTGGGATTTGGGTTTTATTGGCGATGGTTTTATGGTTATACCCGAAGGGGGTAAAGGGGAAAGAGCCTTTATTGGATTTGAAGAATTGGTTGAATGGTGGAAAAGCTTGGAGATAAGACCTTGGATTTTTCATGCTTCGGCAACCGGTACAACTTCAGTAGGCTTGGTGCGGGCGTTTGAGAAATTGGGTTTAGAATACCGACTGAGTTCTGTTTTAGTTTTAAAAAATATTGACGAACAGCAGATTTATTTTGATCGATTTGTGGATTTTGAATTAGAATACGGTAGTCATGAGTTTTTACTGGACAGTATTTTTGGAGGCTATGCGAAAACTACGGACGAGTTGTTTGGTTTTATTCAAGAAGTAATGGAACTAAATCCTGATCAATTGTTTGATCCTATTTATACTGCAAAAGCTTTGTATTCCATGAATAAACGATTACAATCGGATACTATTGGTTTAGATAAAGGCTACGTACCAATTTTTTTGCATACCGGTGGACAGTTAGGAGGGTTTTCGGAAAAGTTTGCCTTAAAGAGCCTTTAAATGGCTTGTTTATGTATGTTCTTAAACTATTAAGATTTGTTTGAAACCCATCGTATCTGTTTGGGTTTATAAATTTGAGGAGGTTGCCCTTGTTTAATTATTGGTCGTACTAATTTTAGGTTACCCATGATAACTAAATGAATAACATCGTCATCGGGTGTGTCTAAGTAGGCTCTTTTGATGAAAGGTCCTGGAGGTATGTTTTGTGTGTTTAAAACTACGGTGATGGAATCAGTTTTTAAGCGATTTATTTTTTCTGGGAATAGTGCGGTTATGCAATGGCAATCTGTTTGTACTTGTGCTATGAAGTGGTCGTCTAGCCAATTGTTTTCTACTACAAATACTGCTTCAATTTGATCCCCAATGTTAGCATTAATTAGTAGTGTATCCTTGCCGATAATGGTTAGTGATTTCTCCCTTGATCCTTTGATATCTGATTTTACCACTTGGCACGTAACTGTTGTAGTAGATAAGCCTAATGAAAGGATGAATAACAACTGTTTAATTTGAAGTTTCATGGTATTTATTACCTAGACAATTTTCTGAGGTGTTTTGTTTTCTTTTGGATTTTTTGGTGGCATAAAAAAGGCTGCTATTTAGTAGCAGCCTTTTAATTATCTATAGATGATAATGGGAGACTTTGGTTTTTCTGGTTCTTTTACCACATTTCCTGAGATAGTTAGGGTAACTTCACCACCGTTACTTTTTACAAAGATATTTTTTGTAAATGTACCGGGTCTGCCTTGAGAGTTGTATTCTGCAACAATCACAGATGTCTGTCCTGGTGCAATGGTTTCTCTGGGCCATTTTGGAGTTGTGCAACCACAAGAAGCTGAAACGTTATCAAGCGTTAGTGGCTCTGTCCCTTCGTTGGTGAATTTGAATTCGTGACGGGCAATCTGACCTTCAATTATATTCCCGAAACTGTGGGATGTATTATTGAATTTAATGCTTGCGTTGCTTGATTTTGCTGTAGATTGACCATTGCCTGTTATAACTTGGGCATTGGTTATTGAAAACAGTGAAATTGCGGCAACGAGTAATAACGTGATTTTCTTCATAGTAGCCTATTCCTCCTTTTATTTTAGTGTGCTTCCTCCAGATGGAGAAACCTCAGCGGATACAGTACCACTAATAATTAAATCGGTGCTGCTTCCGTTGTCAAAAGTTACATGTACTGATTTTTGGAAAAAACCAGGACGACCATCGGTGCCATAACTAGCAGTTACTTTACCGTTTTGACCAGGCATGATTGGAGTTTTAGTATAATCACCAACAGTACAAGAACATGAAGGTTGAGCTGCTGTTATTACTAAAGGACCATTTGTTTTGTTAGTGAATTCAAAAGTCACTTCTGCTTTTGGTCCCATTTTTACTGTTCCGAAATCGTGTGATTTTTTAGTCCAAACAATACCTTCCGTTTGAGCAGGAGTTTGAGCGAATGAAGCAGCTACAAATGCAAAAGCGGCTGCAAGGATGGATAATGTCTTTTTCATAATAGTTGAATCTTTTCTACAGGTTTACAAAGTTTATACCAAAGTTAAATTTTTTGATTGAAGATTGAAAAATTTAACTCAATAATTATACAATAAAATCTGTTTATCGATTAAAGTTTACGTTTTACTTCTTCTTCTTTAAATACTTCTAGGTAGTCACCTACTTCGATATCGTTGAAGCGTTCAATTTGCAGACCACATTCGTACCCTTTTTGAACGTCTTTTACGTCATCTTTAAAGCGTTTCAAGGAAGCCAATTCACCAGAATGTATAACTACGCCATCGCGGATAACTCTAATTTTGGCTTTGCGTTCGATGGATCCTGAGGTTACATAACAACCGGCTACGCTGCCCACTTTAGAGATCTTGAACACATCACGAACCTCAACGTTACCGATAATTTTCTCAACAACTTCAGGCGAAAGCATGCCTTCCATAGCCGATTTAATTTCTTCAATGGCCTGGTAGATGATTGAGTAGGTTCTAATATCGATTTCTTCGTTCTCTGCAATTTGTCTTGCTTTGGCAGAAGGTCTAACTTGGAAACCAACGATAATTGCATCCGAAGCGGAAGCCAACAATACATCGCTTTCAGTAATTTGACCTACCCCTGAGTGAATTACATTTACTGCAATTTCTTCGGTAGAAAGTTTCAATAATGAATCGGAAAGTGCTTCTACAGAACCGTCTACATCACCCTTAACAATCAACTTCAATTCTTTGAAGTTTCCGATAGCCAATCGTCTACCAATTTCGTCTAAGGTAATATGTCGTTTAGTACGAATTCCTTGTTCGCGAATAAGTTGTAGTCGTTTATTGGCTAGTTGTTTTGCTTCGCTTTCTTCTTCAAACACCACGAATATATCGCCGGCGGTTGGGGCTTCAGAGAAACCTAAAATTCTAACGGGAGCACTTGGAGGTGCTTCGTCTATTTTTCCTCCACGTTCATTGAACATGGCTCGGACTTTGGTGTAATAAGGACCGGCAACGATATGGTCGCCAACCTTCAAAGTTCCATTTTGAACCAACAGGTTACATACGATACCTCTACCTTTTTCTTGTGTAGCTTCAATAACGGTACCCTTGGCATTACGATTTGGGTTGGCTTTCAACTCCATCATTTCTGCCTCAAGCAATACTTTTTCAAGTAACTTATCGATATTCATGCCTTTTTTGGCCGAAATCTCTTGGCACTGGAATTTACCGCCCCAGTCTTCAACCAGGATATTCATCGCGGCTAATTGTTCGCGAATTCGGTCTGAATTAGCGCCATCTTTATCCACTTTGTTTAAAGCGAAAATCATGGGTACACCGGCAGCTTGAGAGTGAGCGATGGCCTCTCTAGTTTGAGGCATCACGGCGTCGTCCGCTGCAATTACGATGATGGCAATATCGGTTACTTTAGCACCTCGAGCACGCATCGCAGTAAATGCTTCGTGACCTGGAGTATCCAGGAAGGTAATTTTCTTACCGTTCTCCATGGTTACTTCGTATGAACCGATGTGCTGAGTGATACCCCCTGCTTCGCCGGCAATTACGTTGGATTTACGGATGTTATCCAGTAAGGATGTTTTACCGTGGTCTACGTGACCCATTACGGTTACAATTGGAGCACGAGGTTTAAGATCTTCTTCGCGATCTACTTCGTTGTCCATGGCTTCTATGGTAGATTCTGCATCTACAAATTCTACTTCGTAGCCAAAATTATCTGCTACTAATTGGATTGTTTCCGCGTCCAAACGTTGGTTAATGGAAACCATCATACCTAATTGGAAACACGATGAAATAACTTGGGTAACAGCCATATTCATCATACTTGCCAATTCGTTAGCAGTTAAGAACTCGGTAACTTTAAGGATTTTGCTGGCTTGTTCGCGCAAACGTTCGTTGCGGGCCATTTCTTGAGCACGAGATTCTTTATTTTGTTGTTTAATCTTTTGTTTTAAACCACGATTTCTTCCCGCATTTCCAATTTTACCCATGGTGTTCTTGATTTTACTCTGAACATCTTTTTGGGAAATTTCGGTTTTAACTTCGGGCTTTTTCGGACCTGTATTAAAGGTTTGTTTTTCGTCTTGTTTAATTTTTTCTTGAACGGCAACTTTTTCTGTTCCTGCCTGTTTGCGTTTGCGTTTGCGCTTTTCGCGTAAATCTTCGCGTGCGTCCCCAGCCAATGCTTTAACACCGGAAGGAGCGGCTGGTAAATTGATTTTACCTAAAACCTTTGGACCAGAGAGTTTTTCAAATTTGGTTTCAATTTTTTCAACGTCCTCATCATCTGTAGATAACTCATCGTTGGTTTCAATTTCAACGGAATCATCGATTTTTGCTATAACAGGGTCATTTTTGGGTGATTCTACGGCTGCAGTTTCTGTTACAACTTCTTTGAGGACTGGAACTTCTACAGCAGGAGGTTCTTCGTGAATTGGGGTAGCTATTTCTACCTTGGTTGGTTCTACCTTCTTTTCAACTTCTTTCGGAGTAGATTTCTTAGGATTTAGATCAATTTTTCCAAGAATTTTAGGTCCTGCTAATTCCTCTTTTCGTACTTCAGTTTTTTCTGGAGTTTCGGCAATTACAGACTCTTCTGTTGCGGATACTGGAGCTGAAATTACTTCGGGCTCGGATTTTACAGGTGTTACTTTTTCCTCTACTTTTGGGGTAGTGGGCTTTGTCGCAGGAGTTGGAGGGACTGCGGTTCCCTGTCTAATATCGCGTTGGGTTTTCAGCAATTTGGCCTCGTCCTTTGCGGCTTTGTCTTTAGAAAATTCTTGAAGAAGTACATCGTACATTTCTTCTGATATCTTCGTTGTTGGCTTTGGGGCAACATCAAAGCCTTTTCCATTAAGGAAATCGGCTAGGGCCTGAGCACTTCTGTTAAGTTCGCTGGCTACTTTCGCTAAACGGTATTCCGCCATATTCGCTTCAAAATTAGGTTATTCGTAATACAATTCCCAAGATTGGCCTAATTCCGTTAGAGAAAAAGGCTTTTTTGGAAGGGGTTGCCGATGGAAAAAAACCGGGAATATTTATCGGCGTGATATTCCCGGTTTTTGGGTTGGTTTATTAATCTTCAAATTCGGAGCGCAAAATCTTCTGCACTTCGAGGATGGTTTCTTCTTCGAGTTCTGTTCGGCGCATCAAATCTTCCCAAGGAGTATTGATAACAGCTTTTGCTGAATCCAATCCAATCTTGCGGAATTCGTCGATAATCCATTCGTCGATTTCGTCCAAGAATTCTTCTAAATCCACATCGTCTTCATCGTTCAAGTTTTGATTAGCTAAGCGGTAAACTTCAATTTGATAACCGGTTAATTTTCCGGCCAATTTGATGTTCTGACCCCCTCTACCAATGGCTAAAGAAACCTGATCGCTATCTAAATAAACGTCTGCTGTTCCTTTGGTGTCATTCAATTCAATTCTAGAAATCACAGCGGGCTGTAGAGCACGTTGGATATACAAATTGGTGTTGGTTGTGTAATTGATTACGTCGATATTTTCGTTTCTCAACTCACGAACGATTCCGTGAATTCTAGCACCTTTTACACCTACACAAGCGCCTACTGGGTCAATACGGTCGTCATAACTTTCTACAGCCACTTTAGCTCTTTCACCGGGTTCGCGAACGATTTTCTTGATGGTGATTAGGCCGTCTAAGATTTCAGGAACCTCCAATTCAAATAAACGCTCCAGAAACTCTGGAGAAGTTCTGGAAAGGATGATTTTTGGACTGCCTTTATCCATGTTTACGTCGTGAATAACGGCACGAATTGCATCGCCTTTTTTATAGATATCACGAGGAATAAGGTGTTCTTTAGGAAGACTCAATTCGTTTCCTTCATCGTCTAACACCATAATTTCTCTTTTCCATACATTGTACACTTCGGCAGAAATAATTTCGCCTCGTTTGTCTTTGTATTTTTTAAATAGTTCGTCTTTTTCGAGTTCGATAATTCTGCTCATTAACGCTTGACGAGCGTTAAGGATTGAACGTCTTCCGAAATCGTCTAAGAATACCTGTTGGATACAATCTTCACCAACAGAATAGTCGGGTTCCAATGTTAATGCTTCGCTGATTGCGATTTGCAAATTTGGGTCTTCAACTTCTCCTTCTTCAACGATTAGACGCAGATGATACATTTCGATATCACCGGTTTCTGTGTTGATGATAATGTCGAAATTGGCATCGTTTCCGTACTTTTTCTTAAGGATGTTTCTGAAAACATCTTCCAAGACACGCATCATGGTGGCGCGGTCTATGTTTTTAAATTCCTTAAATTCCGAGAAACTTTCTACGAGGTTGATTCCCAAGTCTTTGGCTTTGGCTTTCATGGTTATTTGAAACTTAAAATTATTGTTGCGTTTTTAATGGAAACAAAATCTAATGCAATGATTTCGCTTCGAGTTTTTTTACCTTTTTCTGGTATGAATTTTTCCATAATAAATGTAGGAAGTTCACCGTTTGGTACAGCAGGTACTTCTGTAATTATTTCTGGTTGTGTTATTTGTGGAATGGTTACAGGAGCCTTATTTGCTTGAATTTCTTCTGGCTCTTCATCAAATCTTCTATGAACTTTCTTTTTAGGTTCCTTTTTAATTTTCGGTGGCTTTTGCAAAGACAACCAAATTTCCCAGGATTCAACCCAGTGTTCGCTTAGTTCTTCCAATGAATTTGCTACCCCCAACAGTTGTGCTTCAAAGGATTGGCCATCCGTTGTTGTAATGGCGAATCGTCTTCCACAATGTTTATTGAATTGTTTTGCGTTGGTTAGCGGTCTATCGGCTCCGGGCGACGAAATTTCAAAAGTAAATGGAGTTTCATCAAAATCGCCTTCGTCAATCAAATTGGAAATATGTCTTGTAAAATCGGTAAGTGTTTTCATGTTAAGTGGCGTTTCACTGTCCATGAAAAAAATGAAATTGCTTTGTCCATCCCGTTCTCTTCCAGTAAGAAAAATATCGAATGCCGATGCCTCGGATTCTACCATTTTGGAGATTTTATCGAACAATTCTTTC
>CAYUNO010000023.1:0-16632 GCA_964446075.1 uncultured Flavobacteriaceae bacterium
TCTGCCATTTCCTTCCCATCGGCATTCACTGTTGCTAAACCAATGGGGTGCAAAGTAGCACGTTGATTCATACCCATATGTTTCACCTGAGAAATTACCGATTCATTATCCGGCTTTGGAGAACTTCCAGTTAACGCAAAAACATCCGTAAATCCTCCTAACTGAGCAGCTCTTGTATAGCTTAATATTGACTCCTTCCAAGGCTCCCCTGGTTCCGGACAAACACCAAATGGATCAACCCAACCAGCAGATACCCAATAACCCATCATATCCAAATACTCATGACCCGAGGACATTAAATTCTCTCCTATTTCCTGCAATTTCCCATCCACCACTAGCATGTCCACTACGCTTCTATGCAATGGATGTTCTGGTGAAAACAATCGAGCATTTTTTATAAAAACCGAATGACTCATTTCATTACAATGTTAAATCTTAACTTTTATTTATCCTTATTTAACTGATTTATTTTTAGACCAATGCAGAACAACTTCCAACAGTAAAAAAATTATTGAAAACCACAAAAAGTACATCCATGTTTTCTGCGAATTAGATTTGTCTGTTGCTTGACGCAATGTCCCTGGCTCCACTTCCTCGAAATTCATTATCCCTAATCTCTGAAAAACCAGCTCCAAATCATCAATCTCCTTCATAGAACTTTCTGTTCTCCCAATATTCATGGCTAATAATCTTCCTTTTCCATTCGACCTAACATTATAAAAACCTGGCAAGCTGGGATCAGTTCCCCAATACACTCCACCTATTCCGAGCATATCTTCTTGCCATTCTTTAATCCAACTCATGACACCATTCTGCGATAATTGATTATAAAAATCGGTTCCTAAATAGCTTATCGACACCGATCTTTCTTTCGTTGGCTGCAATCCAGGAAGTTGAACTATACCGCTGGTTTTCACCAAACCAAATAAAGGAAAGTCCTTTTTATTATTAATCGAAATTATTTCACTGAAAATTGGCAATGACCAGGAAGACTTCATCCAGCCCTCAGACCCTTTAGACAATGCGTTTGACCAAAGCCAATAACTACCGGCACCCCAATTCTTTTGAAGAAGTAGACCTACTCCATTCTCACCCACCAAAACCGGATTAAAATCTCCGTCCTCCATCAACTCTACGCTATGAGAAAACACCGGTGTTGAGGTCCCATCATCAGGTAAATCTCTAAATGCATTACGAAAAATGGGATTAGAAAACCCAGCTTTTTCTATCCGAAATTCATCTACTTTATTTTTACACTTCAACAAACCAAAAGGAGTACTTAGCGTAAAAGAACCCAAATTAGGGGCGTCATTAAAACATTGAAAAACCACACCCCCAGCATCCATAAAGTCTTTTATAGCTGCAGTTTCAGAGGTATTAAATCCGTCCACTCCAATTATAATAATAGCATGAAATCCCTCTAACGACTTCTGTGTAATTTGCTCATTAATAAAGGAGATTTCCATAGACTTTTGCACAGAAAACATGCGCTCCAATTGAGTATTCCTACCCAATATCCCTATTTTCAATTTCCATTGCGGAACGGTATGTAAATACAACTTATCATCCCAAGGGAAGGCATCCTCATCCTTTTCAACAACGAAACCCTGTCCTTCAATTTGCGATTTATCTTTTTCTTGATTTTCTTTTACCTCCGATAATGTTATTGGTAATTCTACAATAGCTATTCCATCGGCCGGCATCACCAATTGTTTATTCCCAGCAACCTTTCCCAAGGATTTTAATGAAATAGAAACCGAAGATTCTATTGAACTATAATTCTTTAAACGAACTTTTACTGATGGACCTGTTGCAGAATCCTCTCCTCCATTTGAATATGCAGAATCAATACAAACATGATTAATTTTTGCTAGAGGATAATGTACTATTTGCCATTCTTCCAAATTAATGCCGTTATTGCCGATGTTCGATTTATTGGAATCATCTGTATCTGATGTATCACCCTTTGATTTTTGGGTTTCCAAGCCAAATCCAGCTAGCCCAGTAGCAGTGGATTGTTCCAAATCTGTAAAGACCAACACCTTGGTTCTACCTCTAATCACGTTAAAATTAGATTCCCCCAATTTTATCGCTTTTTCTACCTGCAATTTCCATTGTTTCCATCCAGTGTATTGAACAGAGCATGTCAAGGTATCTATCATCGTAGAAACCTCTTGAGCAGTTAACCAGCCACTTAAATCATCCGAAGACTGGGTGATGAGGCAAACTAATTGATCCGTTGGTAATCCTTGCAAAAACTGCTGAATCTCAGCACGCATCGTTTCAAAAGAAATTCCATTATCATCCTTTACTGCCGAAGACAATGAATTATCTACAACCAATACATAGCGATCAAAGCCATTTTTATTCCCATTTTGGTTATTGCATGTAGGCAAGGCAAATGCCATTATCACACAAAGCAATGCCAACGTCCTACATAACCAAATTAACCAGTTCTGAAGTTTACGCTGCTGCTGAGCAACTTGTATTCGTTGAATTAATCGATAAACGCCAGGAAATGCTAATACACGAGTACGTTGAAAGTCAACCAAATGAATAATCAACGGAATTAACAGCAAAAACAAAAACCAAAGGATGTGCGTTTGCTGAAAATTCATAAGACTGCGAATTTACGCAAATATTAACGGCCGAGCATCGATAACCTTTTGCAAAAATCGCAAAAACGGTGCAGAGAAATGGGGTTTGACTAAGATTAAAACAAGCCGTTCAAGGTAGACTGTACTTTATTTATAATTTCCGATGCATCTTCTGCATTTTCTTGGAAATCCATGTCGTCTACATTAAAAATTAGCAATTTCCCTTTATAGGTAGAAATCCAAGCCTCGTATCGTTCGTTTAATCGTTTTAAGTAATCCAATCGAATTGCATCCTCGTAATCCCGTCCACGCATCTGAATTTGATGAACTAGCTTTGGAATTCCAGCACGCAGATAAATCAGCAAGTCTGGTTCTTGTACCTGAGAACTAATACTCTCAAACAGTGATTTGTAATTTTCAAAATCACGGGTACTCATCAAACCCATTGAGTGTAAGTTTGGTGCAAATATGTGGGCATCCTCGTATATCGTACGATCTTGGATAACCGTTTGATTACCTTCTCTAATCCGTTGTACATTCTGCCAACGAACATTCAAGAAATACACTTGGAGATTAAAACTCCATCGTTGCATATCCTCATAAAAATCAGATATGTATGGATTATCATCCATATCTTCTAATTGCATCTCCCAACCATAATGCTTTGAAAGCAAATGGGTTAGTGTAGTTTTACCAGCACCTATATTTCCTGCTATGGCAATGTGTTTGGCCATACTGCAATAATACTATTTAACCCCTCCGCCAACCAACTGAAACCCGAATAAAAGTTTTACACAATTTGCATAAGACCACCCCCATCCATACCCATTCAAATTGTACCTTTGTATCAGCATGTCATCCGCGGAAAACCCTTCCAAAAACAATATTTCCAATCCTAAAAAATCCAGTAAAAAAGAACAATGGATTTTATTTAAACGGGTTCTCGCTTTGGCCAAATTTCAACGCAATTGGATGATTTTTGCCGTAGTTTTAACTATTTTACAAAGTGCATTAACTGCGTTTCAGCCCTACCTCTACAAGACAATGATCGATTCGGTTATTGTACCCAAACAGTTTCAATTGTTAGATAAATGGGCGATGATACTCCTCATTTGGTTGATCGCTCAAGCGTCCCTTGGGTTTATCAACTCCTATATCGGAGAGAGTATTGGACAATCTGTTATCCTTAAAATGCGCCAATTTGTTTACGAACACTTGGTAAAATTGAAACTAAATTTTTACGACAAAACACCGGTTGGAACGGCTGTTACAAGAAGTATTTCAGATATTCAAACCATCACCGATCTGTTCTCCTCGGGGGTAATTACCATTGCAGGTGATTTAATTCAGATCATAATCATACTCGGCTGTATGTTGTATATGGACGTTACGCTAACGCTAATCTCCCTCTCAGTAGTACCCTTATTATTATTCGCAGCCAATCGATTTCGAAAAGGTATTCGGGATTCTTTCCAAGATGTTCGATCAGAAGTTGCAAGGCTAAATGCCTTTTTACAAGAACGCATTACCGGAATGCAAATAGTACAACTATTTAATAGACAAAAAGAAGAAATGCGACGATTTGACAAAATTAATCAAGCACATCGCGATGCAAATATTCGATCGGTTTATTATTATGCCATTTTCTTTCCCATTGTGGAAGTTCTAGTCTCTCTTTGTTTTGCATTAATCGTTTGGTATGGCTCCGGCCAATTGGTTCAATCCCACATACAATTTGGGGAACTTACTGCCTTCATCATGTTTATCAACTTATTCTTTAGGCCGGTTCGTGCGATTGCCGATAGATTTAATAACATTCAAATGGGGGTAGTTGCGGCTCAACGAATATTTGAATTGATAGACGCCACCGAATACAAAGAACCCGAAAGTCCAAACATGGCTCCGGTTTTTCAGGGCAAAATAGAATTTAAGAATGTTTGGTTTGCCTATAACGATGAAAATTGGGTCTTAAAAGGGGTTAGTTTTACTATTCAACCAGGTCAAACGCTAGCCATTGTTGGCTCCACAGGTAGCGGAAAAACAACTATTGCTGGATTAGTAAACCAATTATACTCCCATCAAAAAGGCGAAATATTATTAGATGATTTATCCGTAAAAGATTTAAATCTCACTTCTGTTAGGCAGCAAATCGCCTTGGTTTTACAAGATGTATTCTTGTTTTCCGGTTCGATTAATGACAATATTCGATTGCATCACCCCGATATTGACTTGAACAAAATGAAGGCGGCTGCAGAATCCATTGGAGCATACGAGTTTATTCAAAAATTACCCGGTGGATTTAACTATAATGTTATGGAACGAGGCTTAACCTTAAGCTTAGGCCAAAGACAGCTGATCTCATTTATTCGAGCTCTGGCTTTTAATCCGCGTATCATTCTATTGGATGAGGCTACCAGTTCCATTGATACTGAAACAGAACAACTAATTCAAGCGGCTATTGCTCGTCTTTTAGAAGGTAGAACCGCCATTGTAATTGCTCACCGATTAAGTACGATATCGCAAGCCGACAAAATCATTGTACTGGAAAAAGGAAATATAATTGAGGAAGGAAACCACGAATCATTAATTGCCGATCAAGGTCATTACGCCAATCTATATCAAACTCAAATTCAAAGTTAACTTAGTTTCTAAGTTATATGAAAGTCACCGATAACAACGGATAGCTACCACTTATGGCTTTAAAAAGTTCATTCTAAATCAACTATTTCAACTTTACGCTACCGGTTCTATTCGTGCTCAAAATGATTCTTCTTTTTAATTATTTCCTAGTTTAAACTTATAAATAAAAAAAATGGCTACCAAATTGATAGCCATTTTTTTATAACAATAGAGATCGATTATGCTTCAGTTTCTACTTCGTCATCAGCAAACTTTGTAGCCATCAAACGATCGTATTCCTCGCGAGATCCAGCAACAACATGCTCATATGCACGGATACCGGTACCTGCTGGGATTAAGTGACCTACAATTACGTTTTCTTTCAAACCACGCAATTCGTCTACTTTACCCGAAATAGCAGCTTCGTTTAATACTTTAGTAGTTTCCTGGAACGACGCAGCACTCATAAAGCTCTGAGTACCCAAAGAAGCTTTGGTAATACCCTGCAATACGTACTGCGCAGTTGCTGGCACCGCATCGCGATACTGAACTGGGCTCATATCCTGACGACGCAAAGCACTGTTCTCCTGACGTAAGTCTTTCAAACTTACAATCTGACCTGCATGCATCACTGCACTCTGACCCGCGTCGGTTACTACTTTCTTATCCCAAATCCAATCGTTTTCGCGACGTAAAGTAAATCTGTCTACCAATTCGCTTTCCAAGAAACGGGTATCACCTGGATCCACAATTTCCATCTTCTGCATCATCTGGCGAACAATTACTTCAATGTGCTTATCATTAATTTTTACACCCTGTAAGCGATAAACTTCCTGAATTCCATTCAATACATAACGTTGAACGGCTGCAGGTCCTTCAATACGCAAAATATCTTGAGGAGTAATTGCACCATCACTCAATGGTTGACCCGCGCGAACGTAGTCTCCATCGTGTACCAAAATATGCTTAGACAATGGTACTTGGTAGTGTTTAACTTCTCCGTCTTTGGATGTAATAATAATTTCCTGGTTACCACGTTTAGAAACACCGTAGGTTACAACACCATCAATTTCAGCAACTACTGCTGGATTGGATGGGTTACGTGCTTCAAATAATTCCGTAACACGTGGAAGACCACCCGTAATATCTCGGGTTCTGGTTGCACTACGTGGAATCTTTGCTAAGATATCACCGGCCTTAACCTTCGCTTTATCTTTAGAAACCAAAATAGCACCTACCGGCATGTTGAAGATTTTGATGTTATCTTCACCGCCGTCAACCTTGAACTGAGGAGTACGAGTTTTATCTTTTGTTTCGGTAATTACCAATTCAGACAAACCAGTCTGCTCATCCCCTTCTTCGCGCATGTTCACCCCTTCCACGATGTTCTCGAAAGACAAGGTACCATCGATATCAGAGATAATTAGGGTATTAAATGGATCCCAAGTACAAAGAAGATCTCCTTTTTTAACTTTCTGACCTTCTTTAACCTTTAAGTGTGCGCCATAAGGAATGTTATACGTAGTGATAACAGTCTTTGATTTAGCTTCCAAGATCCTTACCTCACCAGAACGACCTAATACGATTTCGGTATTTTTGGTTTCACCGTTTTCGTCCGTTTCCACTTTGGTTACTGTACGCATGCTATCTAAACTGATAACACCATCGTATTTAGTATCCAATGTATTTTCAGCCGCAATGTTCATCGCCGCACCACCCGTGTGGAACGTACGAAGTGTTAACTGCGTTCCAGGTTCACCGATAGACTGAGCTGCGATTACACCCACAGCTTCACCCACGTTTACTCTGCGACCCGTAGCTAAGTTTCTACCATAGCACAAAGCACAAACACCAGTAAGAGTTTCGCAAGTAAGTACTGAACGAATCTCAACCTCTTCAACACCAGCATCTTCAATAGCTTGTGCATAGGCCTCATCCAATTCTGTTCCAACAGCTGCAATTAACTCACCAGTTTGAGGATGATAAACATCATCCAATGCGGTACGACCTAAAATACGCTCGTACAATGATTCTGTTACTTCGTCATTATTGATAATCGCCGACATGTTGATACCACGCAAGGTTCCGCAGTCATGCTCCGTGATTACCACGTCCTGAGCTACATCATGCAATCTACGTGTCAAATAACCTGCATCCGCAGTTTTCAACGCCGTATCCGCAAGACCTTTACGAGCACCGTGTGTAGAAACGAAATATTCCAATACGTTCAAACCTTCTTTAAAGTTTGAAATAATCGGGTTTTCAATGGTATCTCCACCGGAATTACCGGTATTCTTCTGAGGTTTAGCCATCAATCCACGCATACCTCCCAACTGACGAATCTGCTCTTTAGATCCACGAGCACCAGAATCCAACATCATATATATTGGGTTGAATCCTTGTACGTCGTTTTGTAAATCTGTAATCAGAATTCGAGCCAACTGGTTGTTAACACGTGTCCACAAGTCAATTACCTGGTTATAACGTTCGTTGTTGGTAATAAAGCCCATATCGGCATTGGATTGAATTTCCAATACTTCTTCGATTGCTTTGTTTACTAATTCCTCTTTTTCTTTTGGAATACGAACATAACTCAAGTTAAAGCTCAATCCACCGCGGAATGCGTAATGGAAACCTAAGTTTTTGATATTATCCAAGAAGTCTGCTGCCTTGGCAACACCGCTCAAACGAATGATTTCAGAAATGATATCACGAAGATTCTTCTTCTTCAATACTTCGTTCAAGAATCCTACTTCCTCAGGAACTACTTGGTTAAATATTACTCTACCTACCGTTGTATCCAATAATTTGGTTACCAACTGGTCATTTTCACGCACGGTTACTTTACACTTAACCTTTGCATGCAAATCGGCACGTCCTTCATTGTATGCAATGATCGCTTCCTCTGGACCATAGAACGTTAACCCTTCCCCTTTTACAATATGCTCAGGAGTTGATTTACGCTCTTTGGTGATGTAGTACAGACCCAAGATCATATCCTGAGAAGGTACCGTTACCGGTGAACCGTTCGCAGGGTTTAAGATATTGTGCGATGCCAACATTAACAACTGTGCCTCGGCAATTGCAGCGTTCCCCAATGGAACGTGAACCGCCATCTGGTCACCGTCAAAGTCAGCGTTAAAACCTGTACAAACCAATGGATGCAACTGGATTGCCTTACCTTCTACCAACTTTGGTTGGAAAGACTGTATACCCAATCGGTGAAGCGTAGGAGCACGGTTTAGTAATACTGGGTGACCTTTCAAGATATTCTCCAATATGTCCCAAATAACCGGATCCTTCTTCTCTACAATTTTCTTTGCAGTTTTTACCGTTTTAACAATACCTCTTTCAATTAACTTACGGATAATAAATGGCTTGAATAATTCTGCCGCCATGTTTTTTGGCAAACCACACTCGTTTAATTTCAAGGTTGGTCCTACCACAATTACCGAACGACCAGAATAGTCAACTCGCTTACCCAATAAGTTTTGACGGAAACGACCTTGTTTACCTTTAAGCATATCGCTCAAACTCTTCAAAGGACGGTTACCTTCACTCTTAACCGCAGATGCTCTACGTGTGTTATCCAATAATGAATCCACCGCTTCCTGCAACATACGCTTTTCATTACGTAAAATCACCTCAGGCGCTTTGATTTCAATCAAACGCTTCAAACGGTTATTACGAATAATTACTCGGCGATACAAATCGTTCAAATCCGATGTTGCAAATCGTCCACCTTCCAAGGGAACTAACGGACGCAATTCGGGTGGAATTACTGGCAACATTTTCATAATCATCCACTCGGGACGATTTTCACCTGTAAGCTGAGCACCGCGGAAGCTTTCGATAACTTTCAAACGCTTCAATGCCTCTTGCTTACGCTGTTGTGATGTTTCTGTTGCCGCTTGGTTACGTAAATCGTAACTCAACTTATCTAAATTCAATCGGCCCAACAAATCATTTAGTGCCTCAGCACCCATTCTAGCTATGAATTTGTTTGGATCGCTGTCTTCAAGCAATTGATTTTCTTTTGGCAAAGAATCCAAAATATCTAAATATTCTTCCTCCGTTAACAAGTCCAAATAATTTGCACCTGTTGCGATACCCTGTTGAACTACTACATAACGCTCGTAGTAAATCACCATATCCAATTTCTTGGTTGGGATACCTAACAAATAACCAATCTTGTTAGGCAATGAACGGAAATACCAGATATGTGCTACGGGCACCACCAAATTGATGTGACCCATACGCTCACGACGAACCTTTTTCTCGGTTACCTCTACACCACAACGGTCACAAACGATTCCTTTGTAGCGAATACGCTTGTATTTACCGCAATGACATTCGTAATCCTTAATAGGTCCGAAGATGCGTTCGCAGAATAATCCGCCCATTTCGGGCTTATAACTACGATAGTTGATGGTTTCGGGTTTGGTTACTTCCCCAAAACTGCGACGTAATATGTTTTCGGGCGATGCCAGCGAGATTCTAATCTTGCTGAAATTGCTACCAATTTTTTGTGTTTTCTTTTGAAGTTGCATTTTTCTTTTTTTCCAGAAGGGTTATTCCATAAAAGTAACTTCCAATCCAAGTCCGCGTAATTCGTGCAACAATACGTTGAACGATTCTGGCGTTCCAATATTGGTGATGTTATCGCCTTTAACGATGGCTTCGTATGCCTTAGCACGACCCACGATATCGTCAGACTTAATAGTAAGAATTTCACGAAGGATGTTCGATGCACCAAATGCTTCCAACGCCCAAACCTCCATCTCACCAAAACGCTGACCTCCAAACTGTGCCTTACCACCCAACGGCTGTTGTGTAATAAGTGAGTATGGACCGATAGAACGCGCGTGCATCTTATCGTCAACCATGTGTCCTAATTTCAGCATGTAACTTACACCTACCGTAGTGGGTTGGTCAAATTTCACACCGGTAAGACCGTCGTTCAAATACACCAAACCGTTCTTAGGAATTCCAGCTTTCTCAGTGTAAGCATCCAGTTCCTCGTTGGTAGCACCATCAAAAATTGGGGTAGCAAACTTCACTCCCAATTCTTTACCAGCCCAACCTAAAACAGTTTCGTAAATCTGACCCAAGTTCATACGAGAAGGTACACCCAATGGGTTCAATACGATATCCATTGGTGTTCCATCATCCAAGAACGGCATGTTTTCTTCACGCTCGATACGAGCAACGATACCCTTGTTACCGTGTCTACCCGCCATCTTATCACCCACCTTTAACTTACGTTTGTTAGCAACATAAACTTTCGCTAACTGCAAGATACCGGTAGGTAATTCATCCCCTACGCTAATCGCATAATGATCGCGCTTGAAGTTGGTTACTTTATCGTTATAAACATTGATATAGTTGGTTAATGTACGAACTACCAAGTCGTTTTTATCGTCGTCCGATGTCCAATTATGGTAGTTAACATTACTATAATCAATACTCAACAAGTTTTTCTGAGTGAATTTAGTTCCTTTAGGAATCAACTCTTCGCTGTACATGTTGTAAACACCTTGCGATGTTTTACCACCTACTAACTGGAATAGTTTTTTCACTAACTCTTCTTTCAACACACCCAATTCCTTGCGGTGTTCGTCTTCCATTTTGGATAAACGCGCTTTATCACCGCTTCTTGCCCCTTTGTCTTTTTTGGTTTTAGAAAATAATTTCTTGCCGATTACAACCCCTTGGGCACCTGGAGGCGCTTTCAAAGAAGCATCTTTAACGTCACCGGCTTTATCACCAAAAATCGCACGCAATAATTTTTCTTCAGGAGAAGGTTCTGTCTCACCTTTTGGAGTGATTTTACCAATCATGATATCCCCCTCCTTCACTTCAGCACCGATACGGATTAAACCGTTATCGTCCAAGTTACGAGTCATTTCCTCACTTACGTTTGGAATATCATTGGTCAATTCTTCTTCTCCGCGCTTAGTATCTCTAACTTCAAGTTCGTATTCAGTGATATAAACGGTAGTATACCAATCGTCTTTTACTACTTTTTCAGAAATTACAATCGCATCCTCGAAGTTATACCCTTGCCATGGCATGTATGCAACACGCAAGTTTCTACCCAAAGCCAATTCTCCGCCCTGTGTAGCATAACCTTCACACAACACCTGACCTTTTTTAACACGATCTCCACGCTGAACGATAGGTCTCAAGTTAATACAAGAGTTCTGGTTAGTTCTGCGGAACTTGGTTAAGTAATATGTCTTAGTATCTCCGGTGAAACTTACTAAATCGTCGAAATCGTTGTGATCGTATTTAATGCGAATTTCTCGAGCATCAACATACACAACTTCTCCGTCGCCTTCAGCATTGATCAACGATCTTGAATCACGAGCTACTTTTTCTTCCAAACCTGTTCCTACGATTGGCGCTTCTGGGCGCAACAATGGAACTGCCTGACGTTGCATGTTCGATCCCATCAATGCACGGTTAGCATCGTCGTGCTCCAAAAATGGAATCAAAGAAGCCGCGATTGATACAATCTGGTTTGGCGCTACGTCCATATATTCTAACTGTGCTGGTGGAACCAATGGGAAGTCACCTTCCTTACGGCTCTTCACCAAATCAGTTTTGAAGTTACCCTTTTCATCCAAAGCAGCATTCGCCTGTGCGATGGTTTTGCCGTCTTCTTCCTCAGCACTCAAATAAGTAATACCCTCTTCAACTCTTCCTTCTACAACTCTTCTGTACGGAGTTTCCAAGAAGCCCATGCTGTTAATTTTTGCATGAACACACAAAGAGGAAATCAAACCGATATTCGGACCTTCAGGAGTCTCGATGGTACACAATCTTCCGTAGTGAGTATAGTGAACGTCTCGAACCTCGAAACCTGCACGCTCTCTGCTCAAACCACCTGGACCAAGTGCGCTCAAACGACGTTTGTGCGTAATTTCTGCCAATGGGTTAATTTGATCCAAGAACTGGCTAAGCTGGTTGGTACCAAAGAATGAATTAATCACAGAAGACAAGGTTCTTGCATTTACAAGGTCTTGCGGCGCAAATACTTCGTTATCACGAATATTCATCTTCTCACGGATTGTTCTAGCCATACGAGCTAAACCAACGCCGAACTGAGAATACAATTGCTCACCAACCGTACGAACCCTTCTATTACTCAAGTGATCGATATCGTCAAGAATTTCAGAACCGTTATACAATTCGATCAAATACTTGATGATACTGATAATATCTTCTTTCGTTAATACCTTCACGTCCATTGGAGTGTCGATCATTAACTTTTTATTAATTCTGTAGCGACCTACATCACCCAAATCGTAACGCTTATCCGAGAAGAACAAACGCTCAATAATTCCACGAGCGGTTTCTTCATCTGGCGGATCTGCATTACGCAACTGACGATAAATTACCTCTAAAGCTTCTTTACCATTATTTGAAGTATCTTTCTGAAGCGTATTATAAATTACATCGTAACTAATATTGCTATTGGTCTCAGTAGATAAAATGATTGATTTTACCCCCGCATCAACAATAATATCGATGTGATCTTCGCTAATGGTAGTATCGCGTTCAAGAATTACCTCATTACGCTCAATGGATACAACCTCTCCAGTATCTTCGTCTACGAAATCTTCAATCCAAGTACGAAGTACTCTAGCTGCTAATTTCCGACCTACAACACGTTTTAAACCAGCTTTAGAAACTTTTACTTCTTCACTTAAACCAAAGATATCTAAAATATCCTTGTCGCCTTCATAACCAATTGCTCTTAACAGAGTGGTTACTGGGAATTTCTTCTTACGATCAATATACGCATACATTACCGCATTAACGTCCGTTGCGAATTCAATCCAAGATCCCTTAAATGGAATTACACGGGCCGAATACAACTTCGTTCCGTTGGAGTGAACGCTCTGTCCAAAGAATACCCCTGGAGAACGGTGTAACTGACTTACGATAACTCGCTCTGCGCCATTGATGATAAAAGTACCGTTGGGAGTCATGTAAGGGATAGTCCCCAAATACACATCCTGTACCTTAGTTTCAAAATCTTCGTGTTCTGGATCGTTACAGCTTAATTTCAATTTAGCTTTTAACGGAACAGCGTAAGTTAATCCTCTCTCGATACACTCTTGAAGGGTGTAGCGCGGAGGATCTACGAAATAATCCAAAAACTCCAAGTTAAAGATATTACGTGTATCGTTGATGGGAAAGTTTTCGGCAAATACCTTATACAATCCTTCACCCTCACGCATATCCGATGGAGTGTCTAACTGAAAAAATTCCTGGAACGATTGCAACTGAACGTCCAAGAAATCAGGATACTCTATGGCATGTTTCACCTTGCCAAACGAAATCCTTTTATTTTGTGTTGTACTCAATGTTGGTTTTTTTTAATGGTTTTACAATGGTGTTATCGATTAAAACCCCTGTTATAGGTTTCAAACGACCAAAAGGCCCACGGTAGTACCGGGGCCTTTTGGAGTTAGGGTTGGGATCTTACTTGATTTCAACTTCAGCGCCCGCCTCTTTTAATTTAGCTGCTAAATCTTCAGCTTCTGCTTTAGAAACTTTTTCTTTTACAGCTTTAGGGGCACCATCAACTACATCTTTAGCTTCTTTCAAGCCTAAGCCAGTAAGGTCTTTAACAACCTTTACAACTTGTAACTTGTTAGCGCCAGCGTTAGTCAAAATAACGTCGAATTCTGTCTGTTCAGCAGCAGCAGCAGCACCACCGTCGCCAGCGACAGGAGCAGCTACAGCTACAGCAGCAGCCGCAGGTTCAATACCATGCTCATCTTTTAAGATTTGAGCAAGTTCATTAACCTCTTTTACAGT
Organism: uncultured Flavobacteriaceae bacterium; assembly: GCA_964446075.1. Lineage (GTDB taxonomy): Bacteria > Bacteroidota > Bacteroidia > NS11-12g > UBA955 > JAGKXC01. The sequence continues at coordinate 14,049 of CAYUNO010000023.1, forward strand.
GAGATTTACCAACTGATTCGCGAATTCTTTTAAATCTACCATTGTTATTGAATTTAAGAGTTTTTTTTAATTTTTTATTTTAGATTATCTTTCTTCTAGTGCCTTAATTAAGCCACCAATTTTTTGAGGACCACTTGCTTGTAAACCACCGATAACATTCTTGATGGGTGACTGCAACAACCCGATGATTTCTCCAACCAAATCTTCTTTGGTTTTCAACTTCACCAAGGTAGCCAACTGATCATCACCTAAGAATACAGCATTATCGATCCAAGCTCCTTTCAACAAAGGCTTGTCAGAAGCTCCGCGGAACTTCTTTAAACTCTCTGCAGGAGTTCTTTGAGCATCGGATACCAATACACAGGTCTGACCCTTCATAGAGCGATCTTTCAATGCACCGAAATCTTTACCGCTATCTTCCATTGCTATGCGCAACAACGTATTCTTAACCATCCGCATTTCAACTCCTTGTTCAAATAACAAACGACGGAATGCGTTGGTCTGGTTTGCCGTTAAACCCGTAGTATCGGCTAAATAAACAAAATTATTGTTTCTAAATGTTTCGGTTAATTCTGCTACTACCGCAGCTTTATCTGTTCTGTTCATAACGCTTAGATACCAGGAATGGATTTAACATCAATTATAATACTTGGGCTCATCGTGCTGCTCATGTAGATACTCTTAAAATAAGTACCTTTAGCCGCACTTGGCTTCAAACGGTGTAACACTTGGATTAATTCCAATGCGTTTTCACTCAACTTATCAGGATCAAAGGAAACTTTACCAACCGAAGAATGAATAATACCTGTTTTGTCAACTTTGAAATCGATTTTACCAGCTTTCACTTCAGTTACCGCTTTACCTACTTCCAAAGTTACTGTACCACTCTTAGGATTTGGCATCAAGTTACGAGGACCCAATACTTTACCCAAACGACCCAATTTAGCCATAACACTTGGTACAGCGATGATAATGTCGATATCGGTCCATCCACCAGAAATTTTCTCAATATAGTCATCCAAACCTACGTGGTCTGCACCGGCATCGCGAGCTTCCTGTTCTTTATCCGGTGTACATAATACCAAAACACGGATAGTTTTACCCAAACCGTGAGGCAATGAAGCTACACCACGAACCATCTGGTTTGCTTGACGAGGATCTACACCCAAACGAACATCCAAATCTACAGATGAATCGAATTTTGTATTCGAAATTTCTTTTACGATTTTACAAGCCTCCAACAAGCTGTATGACTTCGTATTGTCGTACTTCGCTAACGCTTCTTTTCTTTTTTTACCAACTTTCATAACCAATTTAATTAAAAGGGTGCATCCCCTGTTACTGTGATACCCATACTACGTGCAGTACCTGCTACCAACTTCATTGCTGACTCAACGGTGAAGCAATTCAAATCTGGCATTTTGTCTGTTGCGATAGTACGAACTTGATCCCAAGATACGGAACCAACTTTCTTTCTGTTTGGCTCAGCAGAACCTTTTTGCAATTTGGTTACTTCTAGTAACTGAGTTGCAACGGGAGGAGTTTTAATGATAAAATCAAACGATTTATCTGCATAAACCGAGATTACTACCGGCAACACCTTACCCATCTTGTCTTGTGTGCGAGCGTTAAACTGCTTACAAAAGTCCATGATGTTCAAACCTTTAGAACCTAACGCCGGTCCAATTGGAGGCGCTGGATTGGCTTGACCACCCTTAACTTGCAGCTTTACATACCCTGATATTTCTTTTGCCATTTAACTGTTACGTTTTACAATTTCTGTATCTGGTTGTAATTAAGCTCCAAGGGTGTACGGCGACCGAAAATCTTCACCATCACCTTGAGCTTGCGCTTTTCTTCGTTTACTTCTTCAATAACACCATCAAAATCATTGAACGGACCGTCAATTACTTTAACCGCTTCGCCTACTAAATAGTGTTCCTCATCTACCACTTCCGTATCAGATAAACTATCTGCTGTTCCTAAAATACGGTTTAATTCACTCTGTCTTAATGGAACAGGCTGGTCTTTAGATCCTAGGAAACCTACAACTCCACTCACACTCTTGATCAAGGGCATTACCTCCGGATCGGAAAAATCAGCGTGAATCAAAATGTACCCTGGAAACGCATTCCTTTCTTTGATGGTTTTCTTACCATTTTTAATTTGATAAACCTTCTCAGTAGGAATCAGAATATCAGGCACAAAATCGGATTTGCGGTCGCGCTCAAGCTCCACCTCAATGTTGTGCTTCACCTTCTTTTCCTGTCCAGTGATTGCCCGCACTACATACCATTTGTGTCTTTCTTCTGTGTTTGTCATCAGTCCACTTATTTAAACAGTTTGTAGAATTGCGTTAGGGTAACACCCAATACGCTGTCCAAGCCCCATATTACTAGAGCAAATATCAATGAGGCGATAAGCACAATCCATGTGCTTTCTCTCAATTCCTCCCAGGTAGGCCAAGACACTTTATTTACCAACTCGTCTTTTGCCTCACGGAAGTAGTTATTGATTCTTCCAAACATTGCGCTTTTATTAGCACGGGCACAAGGATTCGAACCCTGATCAAAGGTTTTGGAGA
>CAYUNO010000024.1:0-16441 GCA_964446075.1 uncultured Flavobacteriaceae bacterium
CGGGTGCTGGGTGTGGATGACGACTATCTTAAAACAGCCAGTTACGATATGTCGGTGGGTAGAAATTTTACGAAAAATGAGATTGCTATGGGTCTACCTGCAGTGATTGTGGGTAGTGAAATTGCGGATAAATTATTGGGGGAGGGTAGAGATCCCGGGAATTTATTGAATCAAACCATATTGGTGAGTGGAAAGCCATACCGAGTCCTGGGTGTTTTAAGTAAAAAGGGTTCCAGTATGGGTATGAGCGGTGGAGATAGAATGGTGATTATGCCAATTTCTAGAGCGATGCGCGATGTATCCACTGTTACAGACAATTGTGTGATCACCGTTGCTAGTAATAAGGTTTTGGATGTCACTCCTTTGATGAGTGATGCCTATTTGTATATGCGTAGGGTAAAACGATTAAAACCAGGGGAAGACGACAACTTTGTAATGGCTCAAAGTTCATCCTTGGTGAAAGATGCACTGGACAATATTAAAATGGTTTCGGGAGTAGGGACCTTAATCGCTATAATCACCTTGTTGGGCGCTGCTGTGAGTTTAATGAATATTATGTTGGTTTCGGTGACCGAAAGGACCAGAGAAATTGGACTGCGAAAGGCATTGGGGGCTACCCCCAAGATGATAAGGAATCAATTTTTAGTGGAAGCGGTAGTGATTTGTCAGATTGGTGGGCTGGCCGGAATAATATTTGGAATTCTGATAGGAAACGGTGTTGGAGCTGCATTGGGTTCTGGATTTATAGCACCATGGGCTTGGATAATGCTGGCAGTAGTAGTCTGTGTGGCTGTTGGTTTAACGGCAGGTTTATACCCTGCAAATCGAGCAGCTAAATTAGATCCGATCGAAGCTTTGCGATTTGAATAAAATTCCATTTTTTGATTGCTGAAAAATGCTATGGATTCAATTCATTCCTAGGTTTTCACACTTGCAGACTATCTTTGAATCGTGAAATTTACCAAGTTGGGAACGGGGATTGGTTCAATATTGTTTGTTTGCCAGTCTTTAATTAGTGCTTCTGTTTTTAATGATTTTTCAAGTTGTAATCGTCTGCGGATTATAAAAAATAATGAAAATAGTCACTTTATAGGTAGTGGTGCCCGATTGTTTTCCATTGATTTATTGGGTTGTTCGGAATATGATTTTGTTGAATCAAATTGGAGTCATTGGGTGGATGATACAAGCAAAATGCCGGAAACCGTAGTTTCTACATCGGCTTTTCAAAAAAGAACTTGGTATTCCCCATTGGGTCAAGTACAGGTAATTACGTCTACGGATATTCAGTCGATGCCAGCCAGAACCGTTTCGGAAATCTTGTTGTATGCATCGGGGATTGATTTGCGTCAGCGTGGACCCAATGGTGTGCAAGCCGATTTGCAAATGCAGGGAAGTACATTTGATCAAGTATTACTACTTATTAACGGAGTGAAGATGAGTGATCCACAAACGGGACATCATCAATTGAATTTAAGTATTTCTCCTGAAATCATTGAACGAATTGAAATTGTTAAAGGAGCTGCGGCTCATGTTTATGGGGTAAATGCGTTGGCTGGTGTTGTGAATATTGTTACCAAAACAGGGAACTTACAAAAGGATAATGAAATATCGGTGGTTAATAATAGTGGCAAAAGCGAAATCGATAACCAAATGAAAGGGTCTAATTCCGAGAATTTAACAGAAAGTAAAAAGAGTTCAGGCAATTACAAGCAGACAGGCACTTATTTTAGTACTCAGCAGGGATTGGGGGAGCGCATTAATCCATCCGGGTCGATTCGTTCAAAACTAACTCCCGAAGGTAATTATTACCGATCTCAAAGTTATCGTTGGCTGCAGCAGATGGGCGATGAAAATTTATCGGCTTGGTACAGTGCTGATGTGGATTTCGGTAACGGGTATCGACCTAACACGTCATTTCAGCAAACCCGAATCAATGTTGGAATAAATCAAAAACAGGATTTCAAGTATCAAACGAAATTAACGCAATCGGTAATTGCTGGTTTGGTAAAGAATCAGTTTGGCGCTAACGGATTTTATGCTGCACCCAGAGACAGCGCATCTTATGAATATGTGAACACGGTTTGGGCCGGTTGGAATGCCAATTTAACTGGGTTGCCCATTGGTGATTTTCAGTTTTCATTGGGCGCTAGAAGCAACCAGGATCGATATATTTTTAATCAGTTTAATCCCAGTTTTTATCAGAATTTTCATACCACGTCGGTGGTAAACCCGATGGTACAATATAGCTATCGTATTCGTATGGCCATGCTGATAAAAGCGGCTGTAGAATACCGACGGGAAGCAATCAGTAGCACTAACTTGGGCGATAGGCAGCGAGAATTTTGGGGCAAGAGAGTAGAATTGATAATTACGCCTCTTAAACCGGAGCAATTGAGTTCGCTTACCCAAGAAAACAAGCAAGACCTACAGATTTCGATTGGTTTGTACCATGTGAGTAATCCAACGTTGGGGCAGGTTGTGTATCCAGGAGGTAGTGTTTTGTACCGATACAAACGTCACTTTATCACTTCTCGATGGGGTACTGGGCAGCGATTGCCTACGTTTACCGATTTGTATTATAAAGATCCTGTGAACTTAAGTAATCCCAATTTGAAGGTGGAGAGTTCTGTGTATTATGATGCCGGTTACCGATTTAATAGCGGAAGATTTAACTTTCAAGGAAATGCATTCCAACGAGATAATTCTCAATTAATTGATCGAATCAAGGATTCATTAACTGCTCCGTGGATGCCCGTTAATTTCTTGTCGGTTCGTGTTCAAGGTTGGGATGTAGGATTCCAGTACCAATCGAAATTCAAATTAGGAAAGACTGTTTTTGTTCGATTGAGCAGCACCTACAGTAGATTACAAGCCTATAGAGACCTTGTTGGATTCACCGGAATTTCGCAATATTCGGTTTCCTTTTTGCCGCAGCAGTGGATATCTGGAGTAGTGTTTTATAATCACAAATTTCAGTTTTCTCTTTATCACCGCATGATTGAGCGAGCAAATGGGAATACCCCGTCTCAAATTCCGCCACCGCCAGGAGCGAATACAATCTATCAATTAATGGATGCAAAAATTTCAGCAAACTTTGTTTTAAGGTCGATGGGTAAAAATTCAAATTTTGGACATTGGGATGATAAGGGAGTGAAAATTCCGCTTAAAGTATGGTTGCAGGTGCAGAATTTAACCAATGAATCCTATAGAGATTTTGCGGCTATACCTTTATTGCCACGCTGGGTGACCTTCGGAATGCAGATAAAGATTTAATAAAAAAACCGCCGGTTAAGGCGGTTTTTTATGACTCTTTTTTTCTGAAATTTTTGCAAAATCAGTCTACAAGAATGGTATTTTTACTACCTGAGCTTTTAATAGTTTGCCGCGGATTTCAATATAAATCTCGCTGCCGGCAGCACTAAATTCAGAGGCCACATAACCCATACCAATGGCTTTGTTTAAGGAAGGACTCTGAGTACCAGAAGTTACTTCGCCAATAACGTTGCCTTCGGCGTTGCAAATTGGGTAGTGCTGTCTTGGAATACCACGATCAAGTAACTCAAATCCAACCAATTTTTTGGTGGGCTTGTTGGTTTTAATGTTCTCGTGGTGAGCTCGGTTTACAAAGTCGTGATTGAATTTTGTAATCCAACCCAAACCCGCTTCGATTGGCGAAGTTTCGTCGTTAATATCGTTGCCATACAAGCAGAATCCTTTTTCAAGGCGGAGGGTATCGCGCGCGCCCAAGCCAATCGGCTTGATACCAAATTCAGCACCGGCTTCAAATACTTTATCCCACAATTGACGGGCATCGTTATTCTTAACGTATAACTCAAATCCACCAGCACCTGTGTATCCTGTATTGGAAATGATGATGGATAATCCACCCAATTCTCCCTCAACAAAGTGGTAATAAGGAATATCGGCAAGGTTTACAGCCGTTAACTTTTGAAGTGCTTCTGCTGCCTTTGGTCCCTGAATAGCTAATAAACTATAATCATCGCTTACGTTGGTAATAGTAGCACCAAAGTTGCGATTTTGCTCATTTATCCAATGCAAATCTTTTTCGATGTTACCCGCATTGATTACCAACAAGTACTTCTCGGCATTGAATCGATACACCAATAAATCGTCTACGATACCACCTGTATTGTTTGGCATACAAGAATATTGTACTCTACCATCGTACAAGGAAGCTACATCGTTGGTAGTAATCCAAGAAACCAAATCAAAAGCTTTAGGACCTTCGATCCAAACCTCGCCCATGTGGCTCACGTCAAACACACCCATTGCGTTTCTAACGGTGAGGTGTTCTTGAATTAGGTTATCGTACAAAACGGGCATGTTAAAGCCGGCGAAGGGTACCATTTTTGCGCCCAATTGAATGTGTAATTCGGATAAGGACGTGGATTTTAACGCTTGTGTATCGCTCATAGTGCTTAAAAATACAAAGATACGAAATTATCGGATGCGATAGGGGAAGGAAACCTGAACATCGGTTTCGCCTGCGCCACAATCCCCGGTTTTTGCACCAACTTCAGATTTTGGTTGATGTTTAACCGTTATTTGGATGGTTCCAAGGTCGGGTCTAGAGGAATTCCAAGTGCTTTGTAATCCCAATACTACACCATTTTTATCGGTATCCGTAGGCTCGATTGCCAAGCCTGATAATGGCATCATGGTTATGCTGTTAACTACGTAGCAAATGAGATGCTCGTGACCTTCGGATTTTATTTCTTCGGTAATGTCCGTGCTTTTCCCGTTTTGAATATTTAGGAATTTAATGGATGCCAAGTACTTTCCAGAGTCTAGTAATACGCTGTCTACCAAAGGATTGTTTCCTCCTGCGCCGTCTTCGTCTTTCCAAGTGTATGTTTTAGATTGACCGATGGAATCTACCATTGTTAATTCAATGGTGTTTATTTGTTCGCCTTCGTTGTGTTTTTCGCAGGCGCCAAAACTAACAGCAATGGTCGCGATGATGATGTTAAAGATTATCTTTTTCATGGTTTGTTTTTTTTAATGATCTGTTTTTTTGTGATTGTGTTTTGAGTGTTGATGTAAATTGGTTTGCCAACGAATGCCGATATTGGTTCCCGGTTGATCTACGAAATATCGAAATCGATCTAGGTAATCTCGGTATCGTTGGTTGGTGATATTTTCTCCATAAAATACCAGGGTTTGTTGTGTTCCTAAGAAATTGATTAGGGTAAAACGAAAGTTCATTACAACATATCCATTTGGAGGAGGTAATAGGTCGTACCGATTATCGTACCATCGTTGCCTGATTACACCTTTCCCTTCAATCGTAAAGCTAGCGTGGTGCGTTTGATAGGTGAGGGTGGTTTTGGCTGAGGGCGCAGGCAAAAATGTGGGATGACTGAATAATAGGGATTTCGACCCCAAAATTTGAGAGTACACCAAATCGGCCGTGTTCTCCCATTTCCAATTGTGATTGTTGCTGTTTACTGCTTGATAAATATGCAGTCCGCCGTAGAAACTGGGTAGTTGCTCAAATCGATATGCTGGAAATGCTCCCCGAACTGTAATAACCGGTTGCGATTGCGGGAATACATGGATGGTGTTTCTGGAGAGAACCGAAAAGCCACTAATCCAAAGTCCAAACGGTTTTATTTTGCAGCCTGCCTCAAGTTTTTCTCCGGTTTCAGGGCGTAAATTTGGATTCCCCATTTCGTAAGAAGCCGTGCCATGGTGTACCCCGGAAGCGTATAATTCGTTAACGCCCGGTTGGCGCCAAACATGGCTGAATTCTACATTCCAAGGTAGTTGAGGGTGGTTGTTTTCGTATCGAATAGCACCGGTTGGGGCAAAGTAAACTTGCTGTAATGAGGAGTTGAGCCCTGCTAGTCCACTAATGGAAGGTATATTGGTATTTCGTGCTAATATATCGGCCCGAATAGCCCAGGTTAACTTCTTCGCCGAAGAAGACAACGCTACCGATTGAGATAAGTAGGCTGCACTTCTCCACTGCAAATAAGAAGGAACAAAATAATAGCCGCCGTAATCCTGCCCTTGAATTTCGTGCATTAAGCCGTAATTGGCATTTCCAATGGTCTGAATGAACTGATACCTTGCCGTAGCTTGAAGAATGTTCAACTGCGCGAACGTTCTGCTCGCAACCCGATGGGGATCGTATTCTTGTCGAATATTTCCTTGTAAACTCCAACGATGGATAGTGGTTAGCTTGGGTTTCGGGGTCTTCTTGGTTTCGAAACTACTAAGCCATTGGCCACTTACTTGTTTGGGTTTATTGATTGAATATGAGAATGCCGGCTGATACAAGGGTTCTGTGCGCTGGATGGCCGATTGTAAATCGCTTACAGAGCCAACGTGGCTGTTCAATAGTATTCCAGATTGAAAGAAATAAGCGTCTAATCGAAGTGTTTTTTCAATTCCTTTTCCTAAATAATGGTTGAGGTAGGCTACGCTGTATTCCTCTAAAGCGGTATTGGCCGTTCGATACTCAGGGGTAGTGTAATTCCCTTGTTTTCTAGCATTCCATGTAAGCTGTTGTACCGTAGTTTCTTTTCTGCTAAAATTCCATTTTCCGGCAGCTTGCAATCCCATTCCGTTTGAATTTACTCCCAATAGTTGGGTGTAATCATTAAATGCTAATCCCGAATGGAGCGGAACGTAACCATTGGCAGCAATACTCTTACCCCAAGCATCGGGGGAATAAATCAGGCTACTTACGGCATCCAATAATTCCACAGACTGGATGTTCCACCCATCCAATTCCGGCGAATGATCCAACCCCCAAGACTGTCCTTCCATTCTAATTCCATTTTTTATAATAGGAACCCTCAAGCCCATTAACCCTTGAACTACGGGTTTGGCTGCACCCAATCCAGATTGAAGAACACTTACCATCGGTAGCGACTCAATTTTATTGGCAAACAAACCGCTACTTTCCAAATTCATAGATTTCGCGTCAATTTTGAAATCATTTCGTACATCCACTCGATCAGTTTGAATTAGAACCGGTTGCATACGCAGTTCAATTTCTTGATCCAGATCTCGGTGGATTTTGCCCGAATTTTCTAGGGGCGTGTACGATACCGTAATTATAGGTTGCGGAGTTATGTATTCAATGCCATCGTACTTTGTTGAAAGAATACACAATTGTGAGCTGCCAGTTTTTACCCATAAATACCAATGATTGTTAGGGGTGGTAATCTCAATTTCAACCGAATCGGAGCATAGGTTTTTAAAATGAATAATTTCGTTGGCCGATGAAATGACTTTGGAAGTGCTGGGTAGTATTAAGATTTCCGCATCTATGGTTGAAGGGTTTGTTTGTGGCTTGTTTTCATTATTCCCAATCCATTTAATGTGCAGTTCTTGGGTGCATTTATTTGTTTGTTTAACAGACGCAGATTTTTTTGGCATTATCTGTCCGAAGGCCGATGTGGATACCAGCCCAAACGAAAACATAAATACTATCCAATCTTTTTTATTCAAATGATTTGTATTAGGGATTTTATGGAAATAGGAATTGGCACTAACCCCTGTGGAGGTGAGTTTAAATCAATCGGTTTGGAATAGATTGAATCCTTCGAAAATTTCTACAAACTAGCCTTAATCCAATGCGAAGAGCTATTAGATTAATTATATAACTTATTGGTTTTTATAGTTTTAAATCGAATAATTTGATAAGCTAGTTGGTTTTTATTGTATTGAACCAAACAAGTAAATATGTAATTATAATACTGTCTGAGACGACCAATAAAAAACTAAGTAAAATTCCGAGGGTTACACCGTTGGCGGTGCTTTATTTGAATTAATCCGTATTTGATTTTCAACGATACGGAGGGGAATTAAATCGTTATAAAGTAACCAATTACCTTTAACCTGTTGAAAGCAAATGGTAATTGATGATTGATTTACCAGGGGTTGTTGCCAATCGCAGTAATTGCAATCTTCCGTAATGTGGTGGGTGTTGTGGCATGTATTATCGTGCCTATGAATGGGATGATTGTGGCCTTTTTCGCACGAATCTGTTATACCAGTTTCGTGGCTGTGTATGCCTCCATGGTGATGAAAATGCTGGGATTGTCCTAAAAAAAGGATAATTAGAAGCAGAAAGGAGCTATGTTTAATCCAATTCGGCATCTAATACAGAGGCGTAAAAGTCTGTTAAATAGAATTTTAAATTATGCTAATTGCTGAAGTGAGTTGGTCATCTCACGCAATTCATCACGATTTAGAGCATTTTCGCAACGCAAGCACAATTGAAGAAAATAAACGAAGTTTTCTTCAGTGGTTTCAATATCTTCGGCCAAATCAATATCAAACGAATCGTTGGCTTCTAAATGCTGCCAAGCCAATCTAAGTGCGCGAGTTAACAAAGGATCCTCTTCTTGCAGAGCAAATTCTCTTGCTTTTTGCAATTCAGGAATGATGGCGCTTGCTTCGATGCCATTATTCTCAACGGATTGGATTACTTTTTCTAAAATGCTATTGGCTTCTGGTGTACGCATGATTGTTAATAAAAATGCAAATATAAGTAAAAGGAATGAATCAATGTTTGGAAGACGACGGACTAAAACGGGTAGCCGACCAAACGCTAATCATAATTAATCCAATTTGAAATACTCGTGTGGAGGTTAGGTGGTCTGTTCCTAAAATCAGTGCTATAATCGCCGCCAGAACAGGCTGCAAATAAATATACAAGCCTGCAAGTGTAGGTCCTGCTTTTTTAACGGCATAGGCATTTAATAGATAAACCAAAAAGCTCGTAAAGAATAATATGTATACTATTTTCAATACGATGGTTTGGGGGAAATTGTTGAAATTGGTTTGGCTTAAATCAAAAACTCCGCCGATTCCTGCCATAAATAGTACCCCAAACATAAAGGTTATTCGATTTACGGTGACTGGTTGGTATACCGCAGTTAATTTTTTTACTCTAACTAAATAAACAGAATAGAACAGCGCATTGATGGCAACTAAAATATCCCCTTTCAGTGTTTCGGAATTGAATTGCGCCCCTTTTCCCATCATCAACCAGATGGAACCCGCGGCTGCTCCCAACGTACCGAATACAAATCCCCATTTCGGCCAAGATTTTAATCGGAAATGATCAAAAATTGCTACGAATAGAGGAGTAACCAACATCAGAATTGCTCCGTTTATGGGATGAGTCAGCGCTAAGCCTTGGAAGAACAGGTACATATTGGCGAAGGTTCCGAAAAATGCGCAGATTGCAAATTCCAAACCGTGGGCTTTCCATTGTATTTTTTCAAACCCAACAAAAGCGGCAGTTATTTGAAATAATACAAATGCGGTTAGAATCCGTAACATTACAAAACCTTCGGGATGCATATACTGTGGCATAATTTGCCCTGCCAAAGAAAATAGGATTGCGTACAGCAGTGATACAAAAAACAGGGCGAAATGAACTCTCATTATATGTATTTTACTCCCATCAATAGATCGGTTTTGTATTGGGATTTCATGGTTTTTTAATTCGGTGAAGTTTTTGAATAATCCAATAAATTATGCCCATCCTTTGGCACGTTTGATATTGTCGTATGCCTTTTGAACATTGTGAAATTTGGATTCGGCGGTTTTCTTTTCGGATTCGCTTAGGCCTTGGAGACGGTCTGGATGGAATCGCATCACCATTCTTCGGTATGCTTTTTTTACGTCTTCTTCTGTGGCGTTTGGACTAATTTCCAATATTTGAAAATCGCTGTTGGGAGTGGTTACGAACATGGCCTTGATCGACAAATAATCTGGCGTGCTAATGCCAAGTTGGGTTGCGATCATTTGAATTAGGTTGATTTCGGAGGCGGACATATCGCCATCGGCTCGGGATATTCTAAATAAAACGTGTATTAATTCTAGTCGCGGAGAATAACTCATTCGCAGGCGAAGATTCCTGCATACTTCATTTAAATTGTGGTTTTGTTTTAAAAAATCGCGCAAACGAAGTAGCATTGATTTTGCTTCTTCTTCCCCGTAGGTTCTAAGCAACATGGTTTTTACCATGTCTAGTTCTGCTTTCATTATGCTTCCATCTGCATTCATGATGGCGGCGATAACTATGAGCAAGGAGTTTTGAAAATCTACAGGAGCGTTTCTTTGGTTGTAGGAATTGGCTCGTTGGTTGGTTGGATTTTCTTTAGTGGGGTCTTTTTGGTTTCTTTCTCCAATGTAATCGAAGTACATTCCTACAAGAAATCCGAATAATGCGCCTTTTAGTCCGCTTGAAATTAAACCAATTACACCGCCAGATATTGCAAAAGTAAGTCTCACGTTATTGGAAATCGGAAAGGGTTTTGAGTCTGTTTTTAATAAGAACTTCTTGGGCAGTCCAGATTATGGGGTCGTTGGAAGCTTTGATCCAATAGAGCGCCGTGGATTGAGTTTGTGTTTCGTTAGGTTTCGCATCAATGGTGATTTCCTCTTCGCCATTGGGTATGGGGTAGATATCTACTGTTAATGGTTTCAATTTAGGGTTTGAAAATTCGTAAGTAATTTTAACCAAAGGTTTGGATTTTAACAAACTGTCTTTAAACGACGCATTTCTGTTGATTGCCGGAATATCCCCTACTTCGCGTGCGATTTGTTTGGATAACTCCAGATAGGCATCGAGTAATGCGGGATTGCCGTTAACGGGTTTACGTTGAAAATTAGTGAAAGAATAATCTTGATCAGTTTTTTTGATGTTAAACGAGGCTGGAGGATTATCTAACCAAGAAACGGATACGGATTGTATTTGTTTAGCATCGACATCTATAATATAAGGGGATTTCCAAACGAAGGGGTTGGTAGTGAAATTGGGAGTTACATAACCGGTAAATCCTGGCACTACCACTTCGCAGGGTTTCTCGTTATCGGGCATATACATATAAGTAGCTAATTCTGTATTGGTTGGAGGGCCAACAAAGAAGATGTGTTCATCGCCATTTTTGTATTTAAAAATAACCTTGGTGCCATCCGAGGCTATGAATTTGCTTACATTTTTTATTTGTTTTTCGGAAACTGGGTTTTTAACTTGAAGTTTTGCCGCGACATTATACAATACATGATGAACGTTATTGGTATCGGCGGGAAAAGAATCGTTAGCATTTTTAACGAGCCACTGATCGCCTGATTTCACTAAAACTAGGTAGGGGATTTTTTTGTTGTTAGGCGTTAGGGTGATAGAAACCACTTGGCTTGGATTTTTAAGGGCAAATTGGTTAAGGGCTATTTCGTTGGTAGAATTGGGGTTTTTCCAAAGTAAAAAACCGAGTACAATCGTACCTAAGAGTATTAGGAGCGTATATTTTGTTCGTTTGGAAGCCATAGTGAGCAGCAAAATTAACTTTTTTGAAGTAAAGGGCGGAGGGTAGATAAAAAGAATCGATATAGAGGAATTTTCTGAGCACGAATAGACTAATAACTAGTGGGTTAGACTGAAGAAAAAAGCGGACGTATTATTTTCTGTGTAAAAAAACCAAAGAAGATTTGAAATATTTAGAAAATAACCTATTTTTGCAGTCCTTTTTCGGAGATGAAAGCAAAGAAAGAGGAAAAAGTTCTTATATATAAGCCACTTTAGCTCAGCTGGTAGAGCAACTGACTTGTAATCAGTAGGTCGTTGGTTCGATTCCGACAAGTGGCTCCAATCCGTGTAAATCGGGGGCGATAACGAAAGTTATTGCAAACTATGGGGAAATACCAGAGTGGCCAAATGGGGCAGACTGTAAATCTGCTGGTTTTTACCTTCGGAGGTTCGAATCCTTCTTTCCCCACCATATTTACATAGAAACGCGGGAGTAGCTCAGTTGGTAGAGCGACAGCCTTCCAAGCTGTAGGTCGCGGGTTCGAGCCTCGTCTCCCGCTCGAAATCACCGAGGAAGTAAAATTTTTCGGGCAGGCCGATGTAGCTCAGGGGTAGAGCGCTTCCTTGGTAAGGAAGAGGTCAGGGGTTCAATTCCCCTCATTGGCTCAAACACAAAAGTTAAAAAACAACTATGGCAAAAGAAACATTTGACCGTTCCAAGCCGCACTTGAACATTGGTACCATTGGTCACGTTGACCACGGCAAGACCACGTTGACTGCGGCTATTACATCAGTATTGGCCAATGCTGGTCTTTCTGAGGCTCGTTCCTTCGATTCAATCGACTCTGCTCCTGAAGAGAAAGAGCGTGGTATCACAATCAACACGGCTCACGTAGAGTATTCTACAGGTAACCGTCACTATGCGCACGTAGACTGTCCAGGTCACGCTGACTATGTAAAGAACATGGTTACGGGTGCTGCACAGATGGACGGAGCTATCTTAGTAGTAGCTTCTACTGATGGTCCGATGCCACAAACCCGTGAGCACATCTTGTTGGCTCGTCAGGTAGGTGTACCTCGCTTGGTTGTATTCATGAACAAAGTTGACATGGTGGATGATCCAGAACTTCTTGACTTGGTTGAGATGGAAATCCGCGAATTGTTAGAGTTCTATGAATTTGATGCTAACACTCCTATTATCCGTGGATCTGCTTTAGGTGGATTAAACGGCGATGCAAAATGGGTTGATACCATTATGCAGTTGATGGAAGCGGTAGATACTTGGGTTCCTGTTCCTCCACGTTTGGTGGATCAGCCTTTCTTGATGCCTGTTGAGGACGTATTCTCAATTACTGGTCGTGGTACTGTTGCTACTGGCCGTATCGAGCGTGGTGTTATCAACGTAGGTGATGGTGTAGAAATCATCGGTTTCGGTGCTTCTATGACATCTACTTGTACAGGTGTTGAGATGTTCCGTAAGTTATTGGATCGTGGTGAGGCAGGTGACAACGCAGGTTTGTTGTTGCGTGGTATTGACAAGGCTGATATCCGTCGTGGTATGGTTATCTGTGCTCCTAAGTCAGTTACTCCTCACAAGAAGTTCAAGGCTGAGGTTTACGTATTGAGCAAAGAAGAAGGTGGACGTCATACTCCATTCTTTAACAAATACCGTCCCCAGTTCTATTTCCGTACAACTGACGTAACTGGAGAGATCTCGTTACCAGCTGGTACTGAAATGGTAATGCCTGGTGATAACATCTCCGTTACGGTTGAGTTGATTCAGCCAATCGCATTGGAAAAGAAATTGCGTTTCGCTATCCGTGAAGGTGGTAGAACTGTAGGTGCTGGACAGGTTACTGAAATTATCGAATAATAGCTTAGGCTGTTGTTGATAGGAAAAGGAGTGCTCCGGCACTCCTTTTTATACGGGCATAGTTCAATGGTAGAATAGAGGTCTCCAAAACCTTTGATCTGGGTTCGAATCCTGGTGCCCGTGCTAATAGAAGCGCAATGTTTGAAAGAATAGGTAATTATTTCCGCGAAACACGTGATGAACTCCTTAATAAGGTTTCATGGCCCTCGTGGAATGAACTCACGGAAAGTACCTGGATCGTTTTGGTAGCGTCCATACTTTTCGCCCTTGTTATCTGGGTAATGGACCAGGGTCTGGGCCTTGCACTCACCAATTTTTACAAACTGTTCTAATCATGTCGACTGCTGAAGAAAAACACAAGTGGTATGTTGTGCGTGCCATCACCGGACAGGAAAAGAAGGTGAAACACAACATCGAAGTGGAGCTTGAAAGAGCCCGCAAGCAGTCATTTGTGCCCGATATTCTTATCCCTACTGAAAAGGTTTACCAAATAAAAAATGGTAAAAAGATAGCCAAGGAGCGCAATGCATTCCCTGGCTACATCCTGATTAACGCGGATTTCTCCGATCCGGAGGTAATACCGCTGATTAAATCCGTTTCAGGGGTTGTTGGTTTTCTGGGCAGCAAAGACACCCCTGTGGCACTCAGACCCGCCGAACTCGGCCGTATTCTGGGAACCGCAGACGAATTGAGCGAAACGGCTGCCTCACCCGAAGAGCACTATATGGTGGGAGAGGCCGTGAAAGTAATTGATGGTCCGTTCAATGATTTTGACGGTGTCATCGAGGAAATTAACGACGAAAAGAAAAAGCTGAAGGTAATGGTGAAGATATTCGGTCGCCGTACCCCGCTTGAACTTAATTATAACCAAGTACAGAAATTGTAACAGTAATGGCAAAACAAATATCAGGCTTCGTAAAACTCCAGGTTAAAGGCGGACAGGCAAATCCTGCTCCTCCCATTGGTCCCGCACTCGGTTCCAAAGGTGTTAACATCATGGATTTTTGCAAGCAATTCAACGCGCGCACTCAAGACAAAATGGGCAAGGTATTGCCTGTGGTAATCACCGTTTACGCCGACAAATCATTTGATTTCATCATCAAGACTCCACCGGTGGCAGTTCAGTTGCTCGAAGCATCCAAACTCCAGAAAGGTTCAGCTGAACCTAACCGTAAAAAAGTGGGTTCTGTAAATTGGGATCAGGTAAAAACCATCGCTACCGAAAAAATGCCCGACCTTAACTGCTT
The DNA here is from genome assembly GCA_964446075.1 of uncultured Flavobacteriaceae bacterium. Lineage (GTDB taxonomy): Bacteria > Bacteroidota > Bacteroidia > NS11-12g > UBA955 > JAGKXC01. The sequence continues at coordinate 14,417 of CAYUNO010000024.1, forward strand.
TACGGTTGAGTCAGCCATGAAACTGGTAGCCGGTACGGCACGAAGCATGGGTATCACTATTTCCGGTGAGGCGCCCTTTTAAACCTTTTAAAGAAGCAAGAAAATGAAAGTTGGTAAAAAAAGAAAAGAAGCGCTCAGCAAATATGACAGCACCAAGTCATACACGCTGAAAGAAGCTTGCGAAATCGTAAAAAAGATTACAACCACCAAGTTCGACGCGTCTGTAGATATCGACGTTCGTCTGGGTGTGGATCCTCGTCAGGCCAATCAAATGGTACGCGGTGTAGCGAGCCTGCCACACGGTTTGGGTAAGACCGTTCGCGTGCTGGTTCTTTGTACTCCTGATAAAGAGCAAGAGGCCAAAGATGCCGGTGCTGACCACGTAGGTCTTGATGACTACATCGAAAAAATCGCCGGTGGGTGGACCGATATTGACATCATCATCGCACTTCCAAGTGTAATGGCCAAACTGGGCCGTCTGGGTAAAGTGCTGGGTCCAAGAAACCTGATGCCAAACCCAAAGAGCGGAACCGTTACCACGGAAGTGGGAAAAGCCGTTACCGAGGTGAAGGCCGGTAAAATTGACTTTAAAGTCGACAAAACAGGAATCATTCACACTTCGGTGGGTAAGGTTTCTTTTGACGCCGATAAATTGAGCGAAAATGCACTGGAACTGGTTCAGGTTCTCAATAAACTGAAGCCGTCTGCCGCAAAGGGTACCTATTTCAAAAGTATCTACATGAGCAGTACCATGAGTCCCGGTGTGAATATTGATGTTAAATCCATTCCAGGAATCTGATTATGAACAAAGAACAAAAACAAGCCGTGGTTGCCGAACTTACGGAAACCTTCAAGAATAATGACGTGGTTTACTTGGCCGACACCACCGGTCTTAGTGCCAATGCAACCAATGCTTTCCGCCGTTTGTTATTTAACAGCGGTGTTAGTATGCGCATGGCTAAAAACACCTTGATTAACATTGCCATGGACAACAGCGGTAAGGATTTTGGTGATTTGAAGAATGCACTGGCGGGTTCAACCTGCGTGATGATTTCAGATCAAATGAAAGCGCCTGCCACAGCCATGAAAACTTTCCGCGACAAGGGCGATCTTCCCATTTTGAAAGGTGCCTGGATAGATAATAGTGTTTTTCTTGGCGATGGAGCGTTGGAAGAAATCATCAAGCTTAAAACCAAAAATGAACTTATCGGTGAAGTTATTGGCCTGTTGCAATCACCTGCACGCAATGTTATCAGCGCACTGCAAGGTAATGCCGGTCAAAAAATTGCCGGTTTGGTAAAGGCAGTAGCCGACTCAAAAGAATAATTAACTAATTTAAAAAACTCAAAAAACAATAAAACAATGGTAGATCTGAAAGAATTCGCGAATCAGTTGGTAAATCTCACTGTAAAAGAGGTAAATGAACTTGCTCAAATCCTGAAGGAAGAGCATGGTATTGAGCCTGCAGCTGCTGCAGTAGCCGTAGCCGCACCCGCAGCGGGTGGTGGTGCCGGTGCCGCCGCTGAGGAACAAACCGAGTTTGATGTAATCCTCAAAAACGCTGGCGCTAACAAACTGAATGTGGTTAAAATCGTAAAAGATTTGACCGGACTCGGTTTGAAAGAAGCCAAAGACCTCGTAGACGCCGCCCCCAAAGCTGTTAAAGAAAAAGTTTCGAAAGCCGAAGCCGAAGATCTTGCAGCTAAACTTAAAGAAGCGGGCGCTGAAGTTGAGGTCAAGTAATTTCCAACAAACACAACCCCAAACGGCCCCGGATTTCCGCGGGCCTTTTGGGCGTTTATTGAGTTAAACATCCATTGTATTACCCTAAAAAACAAAAAAATTGAGCACACTACAAAACAGCAGGGTTTCTTTTGGCAAAGTAAAACACGCCATTGAATACCCCGATTTTCTCGATGTGCAGCTGCAGTCGTTTCAGGAATTTTTCCAGCTCGACACTCCTGCCGATAAACGCCAAAGCGAATGCCTTTTCATGGTGTTCCATGAAAAATTAACCCATACAGA
>CAYUNO010000025.1:0-16278 GCA_964446075.1 uncultured Flavobacteriaceae bacterium
GTCTGACACCAATGGCGCAACGGGTTCCGTGGCCGTTAAAAGAGATATAAATAAATTCGCAGGGAGGGGGTCTGCCATAAATAAAAATGCAAATGTACTATCGAAAGTAGTGTAAAAAATGCAACTCTACAATTATCCGTTGCAAACTCTGCAAATTTGCTTCCCTATCTTTGCGACATGGTAAAGGTAGGTATTATTGGTGGGGGCCAGCTGGGCATGATGACCATTGAGGCTTCCAGCCCCGAAGTTCCCGCACATTTCACTGTTTTAGAATCCTCCCCCGATTGCCCTGCAAAACCGCTTGCAAACCAGTTTATCGCTGGAAGCCTCACCTCGGATGCAAGCATCCGAGAGCTGGCCACCTCCGCCGATGTACTCACCTGGGAAATAGAACACATCAACGTAGACACTCTGCTTCTATTACAAGCACATGGTAAAACCATCGTCCCTAGCCCAACGGTTCTCACAACCATCCAAAACAAAGGAATCCAAAAACAACATTATACCCTAAACAACATACCCACCGCACCCTACACCATTGTAAATTCATCCGAAATTACTCCATCCCTATTGGAACAATTCCCCGGTGATGAAATTGTTGTAAAAACATGTACGGGGGGGTACGATGGCAAAGGCGTTTCCATCCTATCCAAATCCCAACTTCTACAAAACCCACCCTTTCAAGGAAACGTTTTATTGGAAGCCAAAATATCTCCAGCGTTAGAAATTTCGATCATCGTGGCCGTTGGACAAGCCAACAAAAATCAAGAAAAGGAAACCGCCGTATATCCCGCCATCGAAATGTATTTTCACCCAGTCTCCAACCTCGTTGAATTCCTTTTTTCCCCCGCTCGTATCCACCCAACCATAGAAGAAAAAGCCAAACAAGTTGCCCTCAACGCCGTGGAAAGCCTTAATTCACCCGGACTTTTTGCCGTTGAATTGTTTCTTGTCCCTAATAACCCAACCCATACAAATCCCGATTTCTCCAGCCTAACATCTGGCGATATAGACGTCCTCGTAAACGAAATCGCCCCAAGACCCCACAACTCCGGTCATCATACTATCGAAGGTTGCCATTGCTCCCAATTTGAACAATTCCTTCGAATACTCACCAATAAACCCCTGGGGAATCCTGCACTCAAACAACCTGCAGCCATGCTAAACATCGTTGGACCAACAACCTTCTCGGGTTCCTACAAACTAGAACACCAGGAATATCTAAGCCAACGGTCAGATGTATTCGTTCACATGTACAATAAATCCGAAAGCAAACCCAATAGAAAATTAGGTCACGCCACAATTTTAGCCAATAGCCTAGAAGAATTGCTAATTAATGCTGAAGAATTGAAATCCAAACTGACGATTATACCGTCATGATTTCCTTTTCCTTTTCTGCCAGCAACGCTTCGGTTTTAGCAATATAACCGTCCACCATTTTCTGAACGCGCTCCTCACCCACCTTCGCATCGTCTTCACTCAACCCATCTTTCTGCAATTTTTTGATGCGCTCATTGGCATCTTTACGCAAATTGCGAATTCCTATCTTAGAATTTTCCGATTCTCCTTTGCTCTTTTTTACCAACTCCTTACGTCTCTCCTCGGTCAATGGAGGAATAGAAATTCGAATAAACTCCCCGTCGTTCTGAGGAGCAAACCCCAAATTACTGTTAATAATTGCGGTTTCAATCGGTCTGATTAAACTCTTATCCCAAGGCTGAATGCTCAACGTTCTAGCATCCGGAGTGGCAACGTTCGCCACCTGAGCCAAAGGAGTTAACGCACCATAATATTCAACCATCACACTCTCAAGCATGATTGGATTGGCCTTTCCGGCACGAATACGGTTAAATTCACTCGCAGTGTGCTGAAGATTCTTCTCCAACTGGTCTTTCAATTGGTCAATTACCTCGTTTAATGTGCTCATAGGATGGCCGCAAAAATAATAAAATCCACGGAATCAAAAACGTACCCAATAAATACCTAATCAATTTAGGCCGATAATTTTAATACGCTCGTTCTTTCCTGCCTTCCATGTAGTAAACAAATGCCCTGTTCGCTACTTGTGTACCCCCTGGGGTTGGGAAATTCCCCGTGAAATACCAATCACCCGAGTCGTTTGGACAAGCAACATGCAAATTATCTACCGACTGGAATAGAATATCAAACTGGGCCCGCATACCATTTGGCCTCACCATTTCCGCTATTTTATCGGAAATCTCCTGATCGGCAAACGGTGCATACAGGCGCTTAACCACATTCTCCTGCTCCTCCGCCGGTTTTTCTAACTCCAGCTTGGCTTGTTGATATATTTCCTGCATCAGAGATTCCATTCCCCTTTCCTTAATCAGCGCAACCGCTGCTCTGAATGCCGCAAAATCACCCAACTTACTCATATCGATACCATAACAATCCGGATAACGAATTTGAGGGGCAGAACTTACTAATATAATTCGCTTGGGCTCTAAGCGGTCCAATATCTTTAAAATACTGGTTTTCAATGTAGTACCACGAACCACACTATCATCCATGATTACCAACGTATCCTCCCAACTCTTTACAACCCCGTAGGTTATATCATATACATGACCTACCAAATCTTCCCTATCATTATCATTGGTGATAAAGGTCCGCATCTTCACGTCCTTCACTAAAATCTTCTCCCTGCGTGGACGCCAACTCAAAATTTCCTCAACCTTATCTGGATTTTTTGATACATCGATGGCCGATAACGCCTCCGCCTGTAAACGCCTGCGTATCTCGTGAATACCATCAATCAATCCGTAAAAACTGGTTGCCGCCGTATTTGGCACATAACTAAATACCGTATTCACTAAATCATTGCCTAACAACTGCATCACCGGATCGGCAAGCAATCTTCCTAACTCCTTACGCTCGGCATAAATATCTTGATCATTTCCCCTAGAGAAATAAATTCGCTCAAAACTGCAACTTTTTCTTTCTAGTGGTTCGATAATATTCACCTCGTCTACCTGACCCGATTTCTTTACGATTAACGCGTTTCCAGGTCCTAACTCTTGAATTTGTTCAGGGTATAAATTAAATGCCGTTTGAATGGCAGCACGCTCGCTGGCAACCACAACCACTTCATCGTCGATATAGTAATGAGAAGGTCTGATTCCATTGGGATCACGCATAACAAAAGCATCGCCATGACCCAGCAAACCAATCATATTATATCCCCCATCTACACTTTTAAAACTTCGCTTAAGGATATTCACCAAAGACAATTCGTCCTTGATTTTAGCCGTAATTTCTAAATTGGAATATCCCTGAGCTTTAAAAATTCCGAACAGTCGCTGATTTTCTTCGTCGATAAAATGTCCGATTTTTTCTAACATCAACACATTATCGCTCTTCTCCTTTGGCTGCTGACCCAATTCTATCAACTGGTTAAACAACTCCTCCGTATTGGTAACATTGTAATTACCGGCTAACATGAGGTTTCTTGCCATCCAGTTATTTTGACGCAGAAATGGATGTATATTCTCTATGCTATTTCCTCCGTAAGTGCCATATCGCAAGTGACCTAGCAATAATTCACCCGCATAGGGAAAATGCTTCTTTAAATAGGCTTCATCGTCCCGAAATTCAACGGGAATTTCTTCGTACGCTTTGGCAATTTCTTCAAAAATATCAGACAACGCCGTCTTCGACGCACTGCGTTTTCTTGCTAAGTAGCGATCGCCATACGCCGGATCCAGCTTTACTACACCCATACCAGCACCGTCTTGTCCACGGTTAAGCTGTTTGGTCATTAAAAATTGCAGTTTTGTTAGTCCGTACCAGTGAGTTCCGTACTTTTCTCGGTAATACGACAGCGGTTTACGCAAACGAATAAACGCTACCCCGCACTCGTGTTTAATGGCATCACTCATAAGAGGATTACAAAGTTAAGCAATTACCTCCTTATTGTGGCTTTTGCAAAACTTCTCCGCAATGCTTACACGTGCGCAATTCTTCCGAATCATAGAATTCGTTGAAATGGCTGATAAAATCTGTTTCGATATTTTTTAGTTCGAAATAGGCTTCGTGTAATTTGGTGTTGCACGAATCACAGAACCATAACAAACCGTCAGTGAAGCCTTTACCCTCACGAACCCGCTCAATTACAAGCCCTATACTACCCGCTGTTCTGCCAGGCGAATGGGGAACATTGGGCGGCAATAAAAACATATCTCCAGGACCTAATTTCACATCTACACGTTCCCCGTTTTGCTGTGTTTTAATGGTAATCTCACCCTCTAACTGATAAAACAACTCCTCCGTTTGATTGTAATGATAATCCTTACGAGAGTTGGGTCCACCAACCACCATAACAATATAATCTGTACCTTCAGGATACAAATTTTTATTGGCCACCGGCGGTTTTAATAAATGTCGGTTTTCCTCAATCCACTTATTCAAATTAAAAGGTGCACGAATTTCCATAGGGTTTAAATATTAGTAGTTACTGCACAAATGTAAGAAATTGTTGGTCGATTTTTTATGACGATAATCACCCATTCAAATTCATCGTACCTACAACTTTCGCCCAATGAATTTATAAATTTAACAACGCCAATCCTTCTTCAAACGAATGCGGTTCATACCCCAAATTCTTGCGGGCTTTTTCGATGGAGAGCCCAGTATCGGGTGGTCGTTTGGCTGGTTGATTTAATGTAGAACTATCAACGCGGGTAATATTTTCCATACTAAAACCATAAAACTTCGCAACGCGCTCCACCAATTCAATCACACTCATATAGTCCTTTCCAGCAATGTGATAAATACCTTGCGCTTTCTGCTCCGCTGCCAAGAAACATCCCATGGCTAAATCTTCCGCCAACGTGGGAGTCCTAAATTGATCCGTAACAACATTGGCCTTCTTTCCATCCCTAAGCGCTCCGTGTGCCCACAAAACAATATTTGTTCTGCTCATATCGGCCACCTTGCCATACACCAACACCGTACGTAAGATCGAATACGAATTAGCATTTTCCATCACCGCTTTCTCCCCCTCCCATTTACTCCATCCGTAATAGCTCAATGGGTTAGGAAGTTCGTCTTCTGTAACCATCGCCTTCGTACCATCAAAAATGAAATCCGTACTGATATGTACCAAATGAAATCCCAACTCCGTAGACAATTTGGCCAATCGCTCTACCGAAACCACATTCAACGCTACACATGCATCCCGTTGAAATTCGCAATCATCAACCTGCGTCATGGCCGCGGTATGAATCACAACATCGGGTAATTCTCTACGTAACACCGCATTCACCATCCCTTCATCCGTGATATCCAATACCTCATAACGATACACTCCATCCTCCGTACTCCTCGGATGCCGGTTTACACCTACCCCCGTAGCCACCAATTCCCAATCCGCTTTCGAAATAAATAAATCCGTAAGTTTCTGACCCAATAAGCCGTTACTTCCTGTTACCAATACCTTTTTCTTCTCTGCCATGTGCAATGCGATAATGCGGTAAAATTAAGTATATACCCGATAAACACCCACCTATTTGCCCCTAAAAATTAGTATTTTTGTATTTATGAAATTGGTAACATACCATTATCAGGATTCCGCACAAACAGGCATCCTTGTAAACAACAATATCTATCCTTTACATTCAATAAATCCGGCCATTAGCCCTTCAATGAGAACAATGTTGGAGAACTGGGAAACCCAATCAGCTCTTGCAAGAGAAATTGAATCCCAAATAAATGCCGGCAATCATACCCAATTAGCTACCCCGTTTAACGGTGCACAAATTTTCGCACCCGTCCCCCAGCCAACCTCCTGCCGGGATGGTTACGCCTTCAGACAACACGTAGCTGCGGCAAGAAGAAACCGCGGGGTGCCGATGATTCCCGAATTCGATCAGTACCCTATATTCTATTTCACCAACCACAACGCCATACAAGGCCCAGGGGAAATACCTTGCATGCCCGATCATTTCCGAAAACTTGATTTCGAATTAGAAGCCGCAATCGTTATCGGTAAAAAAGGCCGAAATATTACCGCAGCACAAGCCGATGATTACATCGCAGGCTATATGATAATGAACGACATGAGCGCTCGTACCTTGCAAATGGAAGAAATGTTGTTAAACCTCGGCCCAGCAAAAGGCAAAGATTTTAGTACCGTAATTGGACCTTGGCTTGTAACGCCCGATGAATTAGAGCCCTACAAAATCAGTGCAAAACCAGGCCATACGGGCAACAATTATAACCTATCCATGAAATGTTGGGTGAATGGGAAATTAGTGAGTGAAGGGAATATGGGCGATATGGATTGGACCTTCGCCGAAATAGTAGAACGTTGCGCTTACGGTGTAGATATCTACCCAGGTGATGTTATCGGTTCTGGCACCGTAGGTACAGGATGTTTCTTGGAATTAAATGGTACCGGAAAACTGAACGATCCCAACTATACAGAACAATGGTTACAAGACGGCGATGTGGTTGACATGGAGATTACCGGACTTGGTTACTTGTCTAATACCATCAAAGCAGAATCCACCGATTTCTCTATCTTAGCCTTGAAAAAATCAAACGATAAAAATTAACAATATTATTTCTCAAACAACTTCAAATACCTAGAACAAATAGTCATGAGACAAAACCACGAAATCGACTACCGCATTTTCGGTGAAGAAATGCAGTGTGTAGAAATAGAATTAGACCCTCAAGAGACCGTCATGGCCGAAGCAGGATCCTTTATGTTCATGGATAATGGCATAGAAATGGAAACCGTTTTTGGCGATGGAAGTCAACAAAATAGTGGGTTCTTTGGAAAACTAATGAGCGCCGGAAAACGTATGTTAACAGGAGAGTCTTTATTCATGACAGCCTTCAGCAACATGGGTTACAACAAGGCGCGCGTAACATTTGCTGGACCTTATGCCGGAAAAATTGTGCCGATGGATCTTCAACAGTTAGGCAATAAAATAATTTGTCAAAAAGATTCCTTCCTGTGCGCTGCGAAAGGGGTTAGCGTAGGTATTGAATTTCAGCGTAAACTTGGAACTGGACTTTTTGGTGGTGAGGGTTTCATCATGCAAAAGCTAGAAGGAGATGGACTTGCATTTGTTCATGCAGGCGGATATATCCTTGAAAGAGAACTAAAAGCAGGCGAATTTTTACGGGTTGATACCGGTTGTATAGTGGCATTTACAAGCACTGTAGACTACGATATTCAAATGGTGAAAGGAGTGAAAAATGCCATTTTTGGTGGCGAAGGTTTATTCTTTGCCGTTTTAAGCGGACCCGGAAAAGTTTGGTTACAAAGCTTACCCGTTTCTCGTTTGGCAGGAAAAATCCTTAGCTATGGCTCCCCCGGAGGAAGACGCGAAGAAGGTTCCATCCTCGGTGGCTTCGGAAATATTTTGGATGGAGACGGTTTCTAAACCGTCCCTTCCATTAATAATTCTATCGGTTTAACCAATATACCCACTTTACTGCTAAACTGCGGCTTCTAGCTGCCCAGTAATAGGATTCTACGGTATTCAACTGCGGAAACTGATTCCAATTCTGAGACAATACAATAAATACGTCGCTCATCGGCCTGTACCTCCACTGAAAACGTATATTAATATTCATACGTTCAGCCTGACTGTTGTACTGAAAATAACTGGTTAAATAACAAATCGTATTAAAACTGTGTTCCGCCTTTAATCCCAATAAATTAACGGCGTCACCACCACCTTGACCATCACGAACTACCACACGATTCCAATTTGCACTTACTACCCACTTCGGCAATTGGCTTTTACCCAATGCCGGTAATCGATAAAACATCTCGCCCGCGAACTCCGATTTATTTCCCGTAAAATAGCCCCCCTGAGTAATTCGTGCATTGCAGTAAACCGGCTTGCGATTATTCGTGGTAAACTCCGAATGAACTGACCACCAACGATATTCCCCAAAAAATGCAGGCAAATCATCAAATGGCTTAAAGGGTAAAAATAAACGCTGAAACGAATTATCTAGACTAATGTGAAAAACTGCACTGTTCTGTAAACTAAAATCCAATCCCAATTCACTTTCCGATTCGGTCATTCCGAATGCACTGTCGTAATAACTCGAATTGTACCCCATTAACGAATAGTGATTCAACAACTTAGAACCCTTCGGATACCAAGTTCGCTTAATCTCCGGCTCCAAACGCCAATAATCGTAGAAAACTATCTTCCCGGTTGTGTCGAAATTCGCAATACGGGGCACAAAACCCGTTCTAGCTCTAAAATCCTTGCTCACATATTCGTGATTCCACATAAGAAACCAACGTAAATCTCTGTATCGAAACCAACTGGCGTGTGCAAAGCCCTCATTCATAGCCAATCCTCGGTAGTCCGATTTCTGGATAAATGCCTTTCCGCCCCATCGATTATCCTTAGACAACAAATTATACTCCAACCCAAACACAGTATTGTAATCCCCGGTTGTATCCATCTTCCGATCGTGTACCGCAATCACTCCCACCGTACTCGCTGCAAAAATCTTCTTCTGAAGCGCAAAAACCGAATAATTCATCGGCTTTTCCCTCCAAGCTGCAACCCCCGCTGTACTAATATTCATCGCCCCCAAACGCCAATCCGTTCCTAACTTCCCACTCACCCGTACTCCAGCCAAAATAGGCACAGTCCCGCCGGCTGCTAATCCAATTCGCCGCGAAAAAAATGGTCGAATTTGTCGAAATCCAAACGTAGCAAACAAATCCGAATTCTCAATGAAAAACTGCCTCCGCTCCGGATAAAATAAACTAAAACGAGTCAGATTTATTTGCTGAACATCCACATCCACCTGCGCAAAATCCGGATTCGCCGTTATGTCCATGTTCAAACTCTTACTCAATCCTACCTTTGCATCCAACCCAACTTTCGGCACAAAACTCCTCGGGCTTCCCACCTTCTCTTGAAATCCATTGCCAGAAGCATACGGAATCAATACCAGATTTCTGGATTTCTTATTAGGACTGCTACCCTCAGAAAACCCTACAGGCTTCGTAAAAACCAACGTGCTAACATTGAAGTTTCTAGGAACACGACTAAAATTTGAAATCTCGTTGTTCTTTAAATCAAATCGCGAAATATTTACGGACCATTCCTTAACACCGGGCACAAACCGTATACTTTTTAACGGCACCATAATCTCCGCTAACCAATAACCATCCTGCAACGAAGTCTCACTAAACCAAACCTGATCCCATGCCGTGGTTACTCCAAAACCTCCGCCATTTTCAACCGATCCTTCGCGTTGTGTATTGTACGGACTTAATCCAAAGGAAAATCCGTTCTGTCCGTCATTAAACGTAGACAAGGTTAAAACAACCCCATCCGTATTGGTTACACTGAAATCTCTCTTCAATCCATTAATTACAAACTTCTTAGACGGATTTCGATTTTCACAAACTATGCCGATATAAATGGCCGAATAGGAATACAATAACTTGAATGCCGTCCGGGTTTCAGACAACGAAGTGTCGTAAGGGAAATACTGATGAAAGTTCCCATTCCATCCTCTCGGTAAATGCTCAAAAAAACTATTATTTATGCTCCCCGAACCCCATTCCAATTCGTTCAATAACCCATCCACAGCTATCAATCCCTCGATTTTGTGGAATATGGGTCGATCCGATAAAACCGTATCCTTCGGACCCGCTCCCACCAAAACACTACCCGCACTCAGTTGTACCGAACTATTTACAAAAAGAAAAATAAATAAATATCTAACCAAACGCTGCCACCAACAATGCTGCTGCATCTTGCAAAATTAATCCTTTGCTGCCAAGTTTCTCTTTTGAGAAATCGACATTGAATTAATTTTAGTGTAATAAGACTTCTTGGTTGCAGGTACATAGAACTTCAACTGTGTCCCTACCACCAACGAATTCGATCGCAAGCGATTCCACTGCTTCATCTGTTCAGGTGCACAATCAAATACGTCACTTAGGGTGTAAACTGCATCACCCGACTTAACCCGATAGTAAACCCAAACTTTATATTCAGCGGTCTTAGGCCTAGGAGGTGTAATTCCTGCAGCATCTACAACCGATTGATCGTTGCTCGCTATTTCCATGGAAACGGCAGTGTCCTTATTTTCCATCGCCACAACCTCTTCTTTAATTTCTATATTCGGCAACCTACGTACTACACCATTATCGTTACCCCCCAAATTATTTAACCATCCTGGAATCGAATCCCGCATAGTGTTATATCTGCCTACATATTGCTTAGGTAATCGAAATACAAAATTGCTTCCCATGTAGGGAATAACATCCGCTCTCAATTCGGGATTTAGCAATCGCAATTCCATCAATCCTATCCCCAACTTCTCATTCAATAACGAAAATGGAACCGGTTCATTTACTGATAACACTTGGGATGAAGCCATTTCCGAATAATTAACTGGCTTAATACCAAAGTCCTTGGCATACGCCAATACAACTACTGCTGAATAAAATTGTATGATGGGAATTCTTTCTTCCGGCTCCAACAACAAATAAATACGATCAAAATCTAAATCTCCATCCAATTCATGTATAATCTGATTCATTCGGATCGCACCAATTCTAAATGCAGTAATTGCCTTCAACCAGTCTTTATAAATGATATGTAGGTCGTTTAAATACGATAAAGCCGCCTGAGTACTTTTAACTGGATCTCTTCGTTCATCAAATAATGCGGTCTGCTTCAATCCATATTTTTTACCCATAGTAAAACCCATAGGCCACATCCCAGAACTACCTCCCTCATCGCGATATCTAGGCTCAAAACCCGTTGAACCTGCTGGCATGTAAGACAAAAACCAAGGCAACTGTTTTGCTGCCAATACAGGATTAATAATCGCAGAATAATATTGGTATCTGCCCAAGAAAATACTGGTGCTCTGATTCTCGTTTTTTAACCAATCCCGAATAGACAGCTCAATTTCCGCGTTCCAAAAATAAGGAAGCCCCTTTTGCTCTAACGATTTAATCTTTAATTGTATATCCGATTGAGAAAATGCCCAACTCCAAATGAAAAATAACGATATGAGTACCCGTACTCGTAACATAATTACCAAACTATTCTAAAAATAATACAAGTAGTATTGCTACTACTATAACGCTAAAGCACCTTCAATTAGTCTACTTAAATCAAATAATTGCTGATCCTCTCCGCGTTTTGTCATCAATTGTACACCCATCGGCAATCCTTCTTCATTGATTCCAGCAGGAATGCTAATCGCTGGATTCCCAGCTAAATTTGCTTGCACTGTTAACAAATCCGCCATATACATAGCAACAGGATTACTTGCCTTTTCGCCCAACCCAAATGCAACAGTACTCGTTGTTGGTAACAATATCGCATCGGCGTTCAACAAAACAGCATCCGTTTCTTCCTGAATGATTCGTCTAACCTTCTGTGCTTTCTCATAGTAAGCATCATATTGATCACTACTCAACACAAATGTACCTAACATGATTCTCCGTTTTACCTCCGAACCAAATCCCTCGGTTCTGCTCAACGTAAAGGTAGATTCCAAATCCTTGGCATTTCCACTTCGATATCCGTACATCATACCGCTATACCGACTCAAATTACTGGATGCTTCTGCCGTAGTTAATACGTAATAGGCAGGTACCATGTAATCCAACAACGGAAAGTCGAAATAATTCACCGTATGACCCTGATTCTCCAAAGTAGCAATAAGCAAAGCCATCTTGGCCTTAATTTCCGCAGAAATTCCATCACCTTCAACGGCATCACGCATTACCGCAAAGGTTGATTTTCCCGGTGCTTTGGGTGTAGTATATTCAATAGGCGATTGGATCATGGTTGCATCGTGACCATCCACTCCAGCCATTATAGAAGTTAATTCTACCATGTCATCCAAACTCTGTGTGATAGGTCCAATTTGGTCGAAACTCGATGCGTACGCCAACAATCCCCAACGAGAAATTACGCCGTATGTAGGTTTAAACCCATACAACCCACAAAATGCTGCGGGTTGACGAATGGACCCACCGGTGTCACTCCCCAATGAACAATGTGCCATTTTCGCTTGAACCGCAACAGCGCTTCCTCCCGAAGAACCTCCTGGCACTTTGTCTGGATTAGCAGCGTTTCGAACAGGACCATATGCACTGTTTTCATTGGATGCTCCCATTGCAAATTCATCGCAATTGGTCCTGCCTATAATAATGGCATCTTCATCCAATAAACGCTGAACCGCAGTGGCCGTGTAGATAGATTCAAATCCTTCTAATATTTTTGACGATGCCGATACTTTGTGACCGGCATAGCTCAAGTTATCCTTGATAGCCACTACAACTCCCGCTAGTTTACCCGCGGTACCAGATTTAATTTTTCCGTCGATTTGTGCCGCTCTCTCTTTGGATTCATCTCCCCAAACTTCTAAAAATGCGTTCAAATGCGCATTATTTTCGATATTTTTCAGGTAATAATCAACCAAATCCGAGCAGGTTACCCTACCGGCATACAAATCTTCCCGAATATCCGAAATCCGGCTGTAATGCTTCAAAATCCTTGGAATTATTAGTTTTTGTCCTTGGAATCTTCTTCCATTCCCTTACGAATCTCGCTGCCAACATTGTTCTTAGCATCTTGAAACTCGCGGATTCCCTTGCCTAAGCCACGCATTAGTTCAGGAATCTTCTTGCCGCCAAATAGCAACAAAACCAAAACCAAAATCCAAATCCACTCTTGTCCTCCCATAAAGGACATTAAGGTTACATGCAGATTATTCATTTCGATTCAAAAATACAACAATTTACCCGTTATCCGTATCTATCGCCCAATTGGCCTTATCCATTTGGTTAAATTGCCAAGGTGCACCGTTGTTCTCCAAATTGGTAAACATCGAATTTAACTCTCCTGGAGCTGCACTTTTTTCCATTACCAAATATTGTCTCATTTGCACAATGATGTCTACCGGATTTATGTTAACTGGACAAGCCTCAGCGCAGGCGTTACAAGTGGTACAAGCCCACAATTCCTCTGAACTAATGTAACTGTGCAAATCCTTTCCATCCTCCAATCGAGGTAGGTTGCCATTCTCTAATTTCTGTATGGTTCCCAACTTGATTCCGGCATCCAAACCATTGCCCACTTCTTCCAATCGATCACGAGTAGACATCATAATTTTCCTTGGCGATAGCAATTTACCCGTAATATTAGCTGGACAAACACTACTGCAACGCCCACATTCGGTGCATGTATAGGCATCCATTAAGTTTTTCCAACTTAAATCTTGAACGTCTCTAGCACCGAATCCCGCCGGTGGCTCATACCCATCCGGTGGTACCGCCGAAGGATCCATCATTAAATTCACCTCCGTAGTCACAGAACTCATATTGTCGAATTCGCCTTTTGGCTTCAGTGGGGTGTAGTAAACATTGGGGAAACTCATTATTATATGCCAGTGCTTGGAATAGGGCACATAGTTCAAAAACAATAAAATTCCGATAAAATGAAACCACCATGCAGCACGCTCAGTGAAAATCAAAAATCCATCCTCAAATCCATCCAACATCGGCACCAGGTATTTACTTACCGGAAAACTACCCATCAGCTCGCCACAGCAATCATGGTGTTTAGGTAAATAATGGGCTAAACTAGCAGTATGTAACTCAGTAGATTCAGAGCTTCCAACAACACCCGCCTCACCACCAGTCTGTGATTCAGCTTCATCTCCCAAGCATTCAATCTTCTTGTCTCCATCCTGTGATTCGTCTGTAGCAGAGATAACAGACCCACTCGCTGTTACTGCGGCCATTTGATGTTGTTTCAGCGCCCGTTGTTGCAATATCTGATCGGCAGAATTCATCATCAATAATGCGGCCATCAATACTATTTCCACCACCAATATAATCGTTGCGTCCTTCTTAGGCCAATCTTTCAAATCCGAAGAATTCAAACGCGGAACTTTAACGATATATCTACGAGCTAAAAACACTACACACGCTACAATTACCAAGAACGCAAGTATTTCAAAAAAGCCAATCGCTACATTGTAAATACTACCCAACCCGGAAAATGCACGATGATGTCCTGTGATTCCATCCACCAAAATCTCTAAAACCTCAATGTTGATCAATACAAATCCCAAATACACAAACAGGTGAAATATCGCCGCCACCGGTCTTTTCGCCATCTTGCTCTGACCCATAGCCACCCATAACATTTGCTTCCATCGCGCAGCTGGATTATCACTTAAATCCAAATCCCTACCTAATAAAATATTCCTGCGAATAAATTTCACCTTACCGGCAAAGAACCAGGCTCCCACTGCCAAAAACAGAGTAAAAATAATGGGCGATATTATTTCTGATATCATAAAGTTTTATGTATTGTTTATGCAAATCGATACCCCGTTATTCCAAAAAAACAAATCTGTTTATTCAAAATAAACCATCCATTCGCAGTAGCGAAAATACATGTATTAATGGTCTATTTCAAAGAATTAATTACCCACTATTCTATTCAACAAAGATGATTGTTTCCACTTCTTATCAATAAATACCGCAACAAACGGTAAAAACAATACAAATGTCGGCATATGATACCGAGGTTGTGTTAGATTTAACAACGGTAAGATTATAAGTAAAATTCCTAATAACAAATAAGGCAATATTACTTTTAAATCTCTTCTACATATCCATATACCAAAAAGTTGGGCTGAAAACAACAAATAATACCAAAAGTTCAAAATCCATAAAAATGGATAATTGATGATTAAATGGGTGATGCTCTTACTTGCTCGCCAATCTTTTGCCATTTGATACAAACTATATTTTTCAAATGCAAAATTTACAAATGCCAAATCATGATAAAATAATCTAAATAATTTTCTAGGAATCAGTTTAATGTATTCGATTGGTTTTTCAACAATAAAACCAAACCCTCGCTTTCGCCATATAGAATCCTTCACAAAAAATGAAACATCCTTTGCATTTGGAATAAATCCCAAATTCCCTTTTTGAAAAGCCAAATTGTTGTTTTCTCCCACGAGATCTCCAACAGCACCAGTAATTACAACATATCCAAGAACAGATCCTTTAGTCCAAAATATGCCTGTCTTATATTCATGGAATTTGCCAATAGAAAGATGAACTACTATAAATCCTACAGAAAATAAACATAATTCCTTTATTCGAATCATTGCTCTATTTAAGGTAAAAAACTTAGATACATTCCCTACGAAAAAAGCCAAAAAAACCATTAATCCCAGTTCCCTTGAATAATCTAAAATTGGAAATAATAAACCGATATATAAATACCTCAGAAATAAATTAGAAAAATATAGATTTAATATTAAAACTAGAAAAAAAATAAAGTAAATTTCACTGCAAATGGCTAAATTCCAAATATAAAAGTTAGGATAAAACAAACACATTAGGAAAGTAATTTTCGATACTTTCTCATTAAAAAGTTGCTTTGCGATTCTGCGTAAACCATGAAGAATGCCAACAGTTAAAATCAGATTAATTATCTGGATGAATTTCAAATTTCCACCTAACCAAAATATCAATCTTGAAATATTAATAACCATAGGATGCCAAATGAAATCAGAATAAAAATCAGATTTTGAAGGATAAAGTACCCCTGGGCTTTTTACTGCTTCTGAATAATATATTCCAGCGTCATCAATTAAATAACCATCGTGTAAATAAATCAATACTAATGATACTAGGCAGTAAACCAACGTACCATAAAACCAAAATCTATTTGTTGTAATCATAAAATCTAACCTACTCCGATATCATTCGAACAACCTCGAAAGCTTCCGCATACCGTCTTGAAACTTGAACACCGCGCATGCGTAACTGACTCCGTAAAAACTCTTCATTGGCGTAACTTCGATGTGCCTGACTCTTATATCGATTCAAAGCCTTCACCTTGCACAACGCGTCTTCCTCCTCCACCACTTCAAAGGCAGCCGTATTGAAATTCAAATCCGCACAAGGGACATGCATGATGTGGCGGAACTAGGTATCGCCGCGCACTGGCAATATCGGCAAGGCAAAAGTCATGAGGGGAAAAAGTACGCGTGGCTGCGCAGCCTGCTGGAAATTCTAGACCAAGCGTCCAATCCTGAGGAATTTTTAGAGCACACCAAAATTGCGATGTTCCAAGACCAGGTGTTCTGCTTTTCCCCGAAAGGCGATCTCGTTGCCTTACCGCGCGGCGCGTGTCCGGTGGATTTTGCTTATGCGGTGCATTCCGCCGTGGGCGATGCTTGCACCGGGGCGCGGGTGAACGGGCG
>CAYUNO010000026.1:0-15945 GCA_964446075.1 uncultured Flavobacteriaceae bacterium
CTTGATCCTCAATATGTTATCCCAGAAGGTTTCTCACCAAATGGAGATGGTGTAAACGATCTTTTCTACATTACCGGTTTGCGTGTGTATAAAGAAGCTCAATTCATTGTGATTAATCAATGGGGTCAAATTGTGTTTGAGTCTGGTTTAGGATATGCTAATAATTGGGATGGAACTTTCGGTGGTTCAGGTCTGAAATTTGGAAGCGGTGTGGTTCCTGAAGGAATATATTATTTCGTCTTTAAACCTAATAAATTCAATATGCCAAATATAACTGGCAACATTTACATCAAACCTTAATCTTAAAAACGGATGATTATTAATAATATAAAAACAATGAAATACGGATTAATCCTGTTGTCCTTTGTTGTATTATCTACAGCTACGGCACAGCAAGAACAAATGTATACCCATTACGATTTTAATTCCATGGCGATGAATCCTGGATATACAGGTTCAAAAAGGACTTTGGTAGCAAATGCATTGTCAAGAACACAGTGGACAGAATTACCTGGTGCACCAAGATATCAGAATTTTGCAGTTCACTCCCCTCTAGTTGGTGATTTTGCTGCGGGACTTAATTTTCAAACAGGAAAAATCGGAAAATTTCAAGCAGCAAGTCCTTTTAGTGAAACCCAAATAGCGGGAAATATAGCCTATCATAAACAATTGGCAGATGATTTAAATTTATCCGTTGGTTTACGTGTGGGTGTGTATAATTATAAGGCAGAATTATCTAAAATCAGACTAAATACTGGGAATGACGTTGGTTTTGTAAATAACGATTATTCAATTTCAAGCCCAATGACAGGCTTTGGTGTGTATTTATATTCATCCAAGTATTTCGTTGGTGTAAGTGCACCAAGAATGGTGTTTGTGAATCCAGATGTTAGAACCAACTACAACGTTGAATATGCCGCTCAAGTTCATTATTATTTAACAGGTGGAGTAGTGTTAGATGCTGGAACAGATTTAAAGATTAAGCCAACAACTCAAATTAAATTTACCGATGGAGCACCCGTTTTGGCAGATTTCAATGTACATGCTATATACAAGGATAAATTTAGTTTAGGCGCTTTTTACCGTACCTCAAACACTGCGGGAATAATGGCAAATGTTATCGCAAGTGATAATTTTACTGTGTTCTATTCGTTTGATACAGTTTTAGGTGACATCGGACAATATGTTCGTGGATCTCATGAAATAGGTGTCCAGTTTATGGTGCCGTATTATGAAAATAGTAAGGTTCGTGTTCCAAGGTATTTCTAATTAATTATTACATCAACAATGAAATTTTCGAAGTCATATTTAGTATTAGTTGTCACGTTTTCGGCTGTAATAAATTTGTTTGGCCAAAAATCTTTGGTAACAGCAGTTTATAATAACGATTATCCTAAAATCATTAATTTGAATGGGGGTAAAGTTGAAGCAACTAAAAAGGATTATAATAATCAAAGAGCCTTGGCTTTTTCATACTATCAGACCGACCAAGTATCTAAAGCTAGTGAGTCTTACAAGATATTATTTAATAAATACGCAGGTCAAGTGGATGATAACGATCGCTTGTGTTATGCCTTGAATGAACGTAAAAATAAGAATTATCGGTTTTCTGATAGTGTTTTGTTGGAGTTAAAAAATACAACGTATAAGGATAAGCCGTTTTTTCCTGAACTAAGTTCAGAGTTATTTGAGCTGTTGCATGCTGAAGAAGAATATTGGTCAGACAACAATTTCGATTCCTTCTTCGTAATTAAACCGTTTGCTGCCAATTCTGTGGATGGTGAATACGCATTAGTACCAGATAAAAAAGGCAATGTTTATTTTTCGGCTCAAAAACAAAGTGGATTGAAAATATCCCTTTCCGCGTGGACGGGTAAACCAAACTATGCAATTTATTTTGCTAAATATGGAGATAGTAGCTACACAATGTCTACTCGATCTACCGTTAATGATCCTAAATTGAATCAATATGTAAGTTATGTAGACATTAATACGGGATGGGTTTATATAACCAGAAATGCGAAGAAATTAAACAGTAAAAAAGAAAGGGTTTTGGAAATCTATGCTATTAGACAAAACCCAATTACAAAAGAATGGAAAGAAGTTCCATTTCAGTTTAACAATTCGCAGTTTTCGGTTGCTAATTTAGTTATCTCTTCGGATAGAAAAAGAGTAGTTTTTGTTTCTGATAATCCAGCAGGATACGGAAAGTCAGATTTATGGGAGGCTCCGATAATTCAGGATGATGAGTTTGGATTGAAATTAGGAGAAATGGTTAATTTAGGTCCGGAAATTAATACACCGTTGCGCGATAACTTCCCGGCTTTCAGTGATTCAGGAATTTTATATTTCTCTTCTGAAGGACATTTAGGATACGGCGGATTAGATTTATTCTATTTTGATTCGGCCGTGGGTGTGATTAACATGGGGTTACCTGTGAATTCAAGTTACGACGATTTTAGTGCCCAAATTCACGATACTCAAAATTGGGGTACAATTGCATCAAATAGAAACGGTAATGACGACAATTATTTCTTTAGATGGTCAGAATTGTTGGATGGTAAACAAGGTTCCGGCGACGAAATTGTGGCGGAGTTAGTAGATGAGAAAACGGGCTTGCCTATTGCCAATGAAATGGTGGCGTTTGATAATTTAAATGATGCAGATCCAGCGATTAATTTGAAATCTGACGATCAAGGAATTGTTAGATTTGATTATGAAATTCCTGAGGGTGAGAATGTTGTTTTTCAAATTTCTTCTCATCCATGTGGATATCGCTATGCAATTGTAAAAGATACGTTGAAGCCGGGATTAATAGGCGATGATAATAAAATTAAAATAGCCGCAATTCCTTATGCCGTGGGAGACGAATTGGGTTCATTGTTTGATATTAAACCAATATACTTTGAAAAAGGTAAATCGGAAATG
Source organism: uncultured Flavobacteriaceae bacterium (assembly GCA_964446075.1). Lineage (GTDB taxonomy): Bacteria > Bacteroidota > Bacteroidia > NS11-12g > UBA955 > JAGKXC01. Next base: position 2,929 of record CAYUNO010000026.1, read on the forward strand.
ACGGTAGCTTCTAAGATGGAGTTGGATAGATTAGTCGCTATTCTTCAAGATAATCCTGGACTTTATGTGGAGCTAGGTTCACACACAGATTCTAGAGGTAGTGCTGAAAATAATTTCTCATTGTCTCAATCACGTGCAAAAGCATCGTTTGAATATTTGATTTCTAGAGGGGTAAATTCTTCAAGAATGGGATATCGTGGTTATGGAGAAAGTAAGTTGAAAAATGCTTGCGCTGATGGCGTTAATTGTACCGAACAACAACATGCTGAAAATCGTAGAACTGAATATGTAGTTAAACGCATGGTACCGTGCGCCGAATCGATAATTATTGCAGATAATTCTACTGTTAATTCGGATAATAATACAGTTAGTAATAATACAAACAATTCTACTTCAAACAGCGGAGGCTCTAAGAACACTGCGAGTAATAACGGTAAAAATACTGGTGGCAATTCTATTGCAAACAACAACACTAATAATGGAATGAGTCCAGGTAAGTCTAATTCTACTTCTGGAAGCAAAGGATATGCTAACAATTCCTCAGCTAATCAAGGTCCTATGATTTGTGGTGACGCTGACGGTGATAATATTCCTGACTATTTGGATTCAGACTCCGATAATGACGGTTTGAACGATGCGATAGAAGGAAAGGGAGATCCGGACAACGATGGATTGCCTAATTTTATTGATAGAGACAGTGATAATGATGGCATTCCAGATGCAGTTGAAAAAGCTACTGATGCAGATAGAGACGGTAAACCTAATTATATCGATTTAGATAGCGATGGGGATGGGATTGATGATTCATACGAAGGTGTAGTAGATAGTGATGGTGACGGAGTAATGAATTTCTTGGATTCTGATTCCGATAATGATGGTATTTCGGATAGATACGATGGTGTAGACGACTTTGATAATGATGGTACACCAAACTATTTAGATTTAGATAGCGATAATGATGGAATTTCAGATAAGTCAGAAGGTAGAATGGATATCGATAAGGATGGAAAACCAAATTTCTTAGATTCAGATTCTGATGGTGATACCATTCCCGATTCTGTTGAAAGAGGAAATGGCCCCACACCGGTAGATACAGATAAAGATGGTAGACCTGATTATATCGATTTCGATAGTGATGGGGATGGTATAGCAGATAAACAAGAAGCACCGGCATGTTTGCCTTCAGCAGCTCCTACCGAAGTTCGTTCTACTCCAGTTGTTTCGAATAACACACCGGTTAGATCAAGTCCTGTAAGTAATAGTTCCTCTGCAACTATTGCTGATTATAATGGCAAATTAGAATACCGTGTTCAGTTTATTATTTCCAAACAACGCATGAACATTAAAGAATTTGCGGATAAAGGTGTTGGAAACGTATTTGAGTATTCTCAAGGTGGATATTATAAATATACTTCAGACAAGGTGTTTAAATCCGAGGAAGAGGCTGCAAACGAGAAGGCGAGATTGCGTTCCTTGGGATATCAAGATGCCTTCGTTGTATTGTTCCAAAATGGGATAAGGGTTAAATAGTAATCAAGATTTCAATGTGTTTGATTTAACACATTAATTTAGATAATTAACAACAAGGGCGCCTCAAGGCGCCCTTGTTGTTTCCATCTGCCTACCTGTAAGATTTTATAACAGATGATTTTGTTTATGCTAAAAGAAACTGATTAATGTCTAAAAGGAAAATTCAATAGAATCCTCAATCAAATTAAATACTTCCCATTATTTTTGAACACATGAAACAAATGCGCTTAAATGGTTTAGTAACCCTAGCTTATCTGTTGGCGATTTGTTTTATAGTACTAAGGAATTTTTTTAGCCCTTGGGGCGATATGTTTAATAATGGTGGGTACTATTCCCATTATAACAACTATTTGATTTTTAGACAATCTTTTGGGCATTTATTGGAATCATTAAATTTATATATTACCTACCCAAAAGAGTATTTCGATTTATATAAATATCCGCCCTTTTTTGCCATGTTAATGGCACCATTTTATTATATGCCCGTTTGGTTGGGTTATGGAATTTGGACGGCTGTGAATGTTGTCTTGCCTGTTGTTGGATTAAGAAATTTAGGATTGCTAAATTCTAGTCGGGGGTTAATTTTGTCTTTGATTATACTATCAGAAGCCATTACTGCTGGATTAAATTCGCAAAGTAATGGTATTGTTGTAGGCTTGCTTTTACTTTCTTTTAGCGCTGCGATTAAAGAGAAAACCTTGCAGTCAGTTTTATGTATATGGCTTTCCGCATTTATTAAAATTTTTGGGGTTCTGTTTTTTTTGATTTTTCTGTGTTATTCAAAACAACTTAAAAAAGCAATACTTCATGGGATGGGATTGTTAATTGTTTTTGCTTTTATACCTGCGGTATTTGGAGGTATGGATGCCTTGTTACAGCATTATCGAGATTGGGTTCTGTTATTGCAGAATGATTTTAGTATTCATGTAAAATATTCTGTAATGGGTTGGTTGAAATCTTGGTTCGGTTTAGATTATTCTAAGAATACTATAATTTTAGTTGGCCTAATAATTCAGATTTTACCATTGTTCGTTGCAAGGAAATACATCAATAGTGCTTCTTTCTATTGGCCTTATGCTTTATCGATTATTATTTGGATGGTTATTTTTAACCATATGGCAGAATCAGCTACTTATATCATAGCTGTTGTGCCTATCGCTGCATGGGTAGCCTATACACCTCGACCAAGTGTTTTGGAATGGGTTTTAGTTGTAATGGTATTGTTGTTTACGATTTTAGGTCCAACAGATATTTATCCTCTGAAATGGAGACAATTAATTGTTGAAACATATCAGTTAAAAGCGTTCCCATGCATTGTTTTTTGGTTCTATTTGTTGGTGAAGTCGATACTGAATAACAACTTCTCTATTACTTTAAAAAAACAGGCTGTTCCAATTGAGAAACAGCCTGTTTGAAATAAGTATTTACTAGTTTTTGAGTTTAATCCAAATCTTATTTTGGATAATGCTCTTAGGGTCTCGTTTCGTTAGAATTAATGTCTTGGCTTATTGCCTTTATTAAATCCACCTCTACGATCGCCTCTATCTCCGCCATTGTTGCTTGGTCTTGGTCTACTTTCTCTTTCAACGTAACCTTCTGGTTTAGGAGTTAGAGAACGCATACTTAAACGGAATTTTCCTGTTTTTTGATCTACTTCAACTAATTGAACTTCTAGTTCTTGACCTTCAGTAAATATACCTTCCATGGAGTTTATTCTCTCCCATGATATTTCACTGATATGTAATAGACCGTCTTTACCCGGCATGAATTCTACAAAAGCTCCAAAATCAGTGATGGTTTTTACTTTACCTGTATAAGTTGCACCAACTTCTGGAATAGCAACGATTCCTTGAATAGCGGCTTTAGCTGCGTTCATTCCATCGGCATCATTGCTTAGTATTTCCACATACCCTTTTCCTTCTTTTTCTTCGATAGAAATAGTAGTACCGGTACGAGCTTGAAGTTCTTGGATTATCTTTCCGCCTGGGCCAATTACTGCACCAATAAATTCTTTATCGATAATGATTAATTCAATTCTTGGAGTATGCGGCTTCAAGTCAGTGCTTGCTTCACTAATTGTTTTCTCCATTTCGCCAAGGATATGCAATCTTCCATCTTTTGCTTGCTTCAAAGCCTGAGATACCATATCCCATTTAAGACCATTGATTTTAATATCCATTTGGCAAGCGGTAATACCGTCTTTAGTTCCAACGACCTTGAAGTCCATATCACCCAAGTGGTCTTCATCGCCCAAGATATCAGTAAGCACTGAGTACTTTCCTGTTTCATCGGTAATTAATCCCATTGCTATGCCTCCAACAGGTTTACGCAATTGTATACCGGAGTCCATTAATGCCATAGATCCGGCGCAAACGGTAGCCATAGAAGAAGAACCATTAGATTCTAAAATATCGCTTACAATACGAATTACATATGCTACATCTGCGGGTAACATGGCTTTTAATCCACGTAATGCTAGGTTTCCATGTCCAATCTCACGTCTTCCAGGACCACGGTTAGGTCTTACCTCACCGGTAGAAAATCCAGGGAAATTGTAGTGTAATAGTAAACGACTTTTACCATGCAGCATAGGGGCATCCAGCAACTGTTCGTCCAGTTTACCACCAAGTGTTACTGTGGTTAATGATTGGGTCTCACCGCGTGTGAACACAGCAGAACCGTGAGCTGCGGGCAGATAATTAACTTCAGTGTATATAGGTCTTACCTGGGTAGTAGATCTGCCATCCAAACGCTTACCGCTCTCAAGAATCATGGCGCGCATTTGATTGTATTCTGCTTCGTGGAAATATTTTTTAGCTAAACGAACCAATCTGTTCTCATCTTCATGACCTTCAAATTGTTTAACATATTCCGAAATAATCGCTTTAAACTGTTCGGAGCGCTCCTTTTTTGAAGCACCACTTTCAGCAACAACTCTAATAGCTGCGGAAGTTTCACGAATTACACGTTCACGTAGTTCTTCGTCATTATCTTCATGGTTGTACTCACGAACAGGCTTTCTACCACCCATTTTTTCTAAGAATGCCATTTGCTCTGCACACTGACGTTTAATGGCATCGTGTCCAAATTGTAATGCTGACAAAAATTCCTCTTCGGAAATTTCTTGCATTTCGCCCTCAACCATGTTTAAGTCGTTGGCAGTACCGCCCACCAAAAGATCTACATCGGATTTATCTAATTCTTCTTTGGTAGGGTTCAAAATCCACTGTCCATCGATTCTTCCAATTCGCACCTCAGAGATGGGTCCATTAAAAGGAATGTCACTTAGCATTAATGCGGTTGAAGCAGCTAAACCTACATAGGTATCAGGAAGAATATTCTCGTCTGAAGAAATCAAGGTCAACATTACTTGTGTGTCGGCATGATAGTCTTCAGGAAATAGAGGACGTAGACAACGATCCACCAATCGTGAAATCAATACTTCATAATCTGATAACTTTGCTTCTCTGCGATGAAAGCTACCAGGTATTCTGCCTACTGCTGCAAACTTTTCTTGGTAATCAACACTTAGCGGTAAGAAATCTACTCCTTCTTTTGCGTCGTAATTAGAGACTACCGAAGCTAAAATCATGGTTTTACCCACTTTAACTACGCAACTTCCGTGTGCTTGTCTGGCAAGTTTACCAGTTTCAATTTCGATGATTTTACCATCACCGGAATCAAATTGTGTTTTTTGTATATTAAACATTGTATTTATTTTTTAAATTATATCAAACAAAAAGCCCCGATTCGCGTTGGCGAACGGGGCTTTCCTTTTAATAAAATATCGTAGAAATTACTTACGTAATCCTAATTCCTTAATCAATGCACGATACTTGAAGATATCTTTCTTAGCAAGATAATTCAACAAGCTTCTGCGCTTACCTACCAACTTGATAAGAGATAATTCAGCGCTCTTATCTTTACGTTGGGTTTTCAAATGGTTACTGATAAAATTAATTCTTTCAGTAAACATTGCAACCTGGGCTTCGGTGCTTCCTGTATTGGCTTCATTACCTCCGAAGGCCTTGAAAATTTCTTTCTTTCTTTCAGCAGTTAAATGCATGGTATTCTCAAATGGGACGCAAAGATAACGAATTTGTTATAATTTGTGGAAACATTTAAAAAGATTTTTAGTTCAATTAGGTTTTTTGGCTTAAAACAACAAAGCCGAGGTTTTACCCCCGGCCTCGCTGGCTATGAAAACTTAAATCTACCCCAACATAGAACCATTGAAGTGTAAAATAGTTTTTGAGAATGGAAAAAATATGCAATGTACCTTTGTGTAGTAAATCATGAGAGAATTATTTTTCCTGAATCAATATCTAGTTAGATACAAATATTGGATGTTGTTAGGATTGTTGTGTGTATTACTTACGAATGTTTTTTCTGCATCTGTCCCTTATTTAGTTAGAGTTGGCCTCGATGAAGCTTTAACGCAGTCTGCATGGGTTAGTGGATTTGCCGATCGCATGATTGCATCAAATATTTATAAAACTGCTGGTTTTTTTGGAGCGCTCATCTTATTAGTATCCATACTTAGAGGGGTTTTTATGTACTATATGCGTCAAACACTAATAGTTGTTTCGCGTAAAGTAGAGTACGATTTAAAGAATCTTTTATTTAATAAATATCAATTGCTTGGTGAGGATTTTTATAGAAAACACATGACCGGTGATTTGTTGAATCGAATGAGTGAAGACGTTGGTAATGTTCGGATGTACATCGGACCGGCGATTATGTATTTTGCAAATATGCTCTTCACATTTATAGTGGTAATTTATCAAATGACTCAAGTTAATTCACAGTTAACATTATGGGTTTTATTGCCCTTGCCATTTTTAAGTTTATCCATTTACTACGTTAGTGCAAAAATGAATGTTGGTAATAAGGTGATTCAGGAACAATTGTCATTGCTTACTGCCAGTGCCCAAGAGACTTTTGCTGGTATTAGAATTATAAAATCGTTTGGCGTTGAAAAACAGTTTATTGATAAATTTAATCAAGAAGGACAGGAATATAAACGCAGAAGTATGGCTTTGGCAAAAGTTAATGCGTTGTTTTTCCCGATGATGTTATTGCTCATGGGATTGTCCACCTTATTGGTTATGTATTTAGGTGGAAAAGCCGTGGAGCGTGGAGAGTTTACTCCAGGAAACTTAGCCGAATTTGTAATTTATTTAAATATGTTAATTTGGCCGGTTGCGAGTTTAGGTTGGACAACAGCCTTGGTGCAGAAAGCAGCAGCAAGCCAAAAGAGAATAAATGAATTTGTATTGATGCCTGAGCATGCAGTTGGTGGAGATATTGCTTTCTCTTTTCAACATAACATTAATATAAAAAATGTTTCCTTTTGCTATCCGGGCAAAACCGAAAATGCTTTATCGGATATTAACCTGTTTATTCGGAAAGGCGAAATAATGGGTATTACCGGTAGAACTGGCAGCGGTAAGTCTACCTTGGCCCAGTTATTATCGGCTCAATATTTCCCAATATCTGGTGAAATAAGTTACGATGAAAATTCAACGTTAGCCTTAGATATTGCCAGTATACGAAGAAAAATTGCCTATATCCCTCAAGATGTTTTTCTGTTTTCTGATTCGATTCGAGAAAATATATTATTTGGTCTTGAGAATCCGGAAGTGTCCCAAGATAGATTGAATCATGTAATTGAATTGGCTTGTTTGACAAAAGATATAGATCAATGGCCCAATGGTTTGGATACTATAATTGGTGAACGCGGGGTTTCCTTATCGGGCGGACAAAAGCAGCGCGTTAGTATAGCACGTGCTTTATTAAAAGATTTTGATTTTCTGTTAATTGATGATGGATTAAGTGCAGTGGATGCTGAAACAGAGCGATTGATTATTAATAATTTAGCAAAGGAACTTGCGGGAAAAACAGCATTGATTATTTCTCATCGATTAGCCCCTCTGCAATTAGCCAATAAAATTGTTGTTTTGGGTGATGGTAGGGTTTTGGAGGTCAATACGCATGAAAAACTCCTGTTATCCAACGATTATTATCGCTATTTGTATGAAAGCCAAATACTTGAAACATCATAGTAATTCTATTTTTTTCTAACATTGTAAATTTTTTTAATTATTAACTTATTGATTTACAACAAGTTGTATTTGTTAAAAAAAATCGTCTGAATAATTCACAAAATCTGATGTAATTTTTTGCATATTTGCCGTAAGATTTTGTTGGAAAAACAATTGCCGTATGCAAGAAGATAACTATAATAGTCAGTCGCAAGAAGAAATCTTCTCAAAGAGGATTCGTGCAGGGAAACGTACCTATTTTTTTGATGTTAAAGCCACTCGTAACAACGATTACTACGTTACAATCACGGAGAGTAAAAGAAGTAAGTATGATGATGGAAGTTTTGTGAAAACAAAAATTCACTTGTACAAGGAAGACTTTAACAAATTTACCGATGCCCTGAATGAAACGATTGGGCATGTGAAAATTAATCTGCTTCCTGAGTATAACTTCGACGAATACCAAAGACCTGAAGAAGATTAATACTTCTTTTAAATAAACTAATTATCAGAGGTTGTCATCATTTTGATAACCTCTTTTTATTTTTGTACTGTGTTTAAACGAATTACCATATACGGAATTGCTTTTGGCTCATTAAGTGCAGCCATGCTTTTGGTTCAATACTTCAATGGATTGTATAAAACCCGTTCCTTTGTTGCCTCATTGCCCGTAATCTTTAATTTGCTGATTCCAGCAATTGGAGTTTATTTGTTTGTGAAGAGTTTGATGTCGGTTAAATTCGATAAACCCATCAACATGGGTAAGGCCTTGTTCGGTTCTTTGGTGGTATCGCTCTTGGTGGCTTTGTGCAATATTGCTGCTTTTCGACACATTTACAGCAATGAACCGGGTATTATGAAGGAATATCGAGCTTTACAATATGCCAGCATTGAAAAGTATGTTAATTCGGATAACTCCATAGCTGTTGCAGAAAAATCCAAAGCAATACAGGAGAAGATTGATAATTTTGAAGACAACTTTTCAGTTTCGTCCTTTGGAGTAAATCAAATTTGGATGTGTTTAAGTACAGGTATGGTGGTAGCGTTATTGGTGTTTGTGCGTAATCATCGAATGTAGTTTTGAAGATTTTAGGAAGAATTTGGTTGGTTTGGGCCGGACTTTGGTTCGCAGTTTGGTTCTTAATATTGTATCCATTTTTTTATTTGTTGTTGCAAAAGCAAGTAACCTTTCGTTATGCGCATGGATTGCGTAAATTATGGGGGAGGTTGGCTTCGATAACAGGGTTTATTATTCCAATTGTTCACTATGAAACGGAAATTCCAAAAAATCAACGCTTGATTTTTTGTCCAAATCATATGTCATATTTGGATATAATTACTTGTGGTACCTACCTGCCAGGGTTTAACTTTTTCATGGGTAAAATGGAATTGACGAAGATTCCATTATTTAATATTTGGTTTAAGTCCTTGGATATTCCTGTAAAAAGGGAGAGCATAAAGAATGCGCATGGTGCTTTCTTAAAAGCAAGTGAGCAAATGGACAAATTGGGAGCAAATTTGATAATTTACCCCGAAGGCAGAATACCAGATGATACCCCTAATATCAAATTTCCTTTCAAGCCAGGTGCTTTTAGAATTGCAGTTGAGAAGCAAATTCCAATTGTGCCAGTTACGTTGTTGGATAATTTAAAGAGGTTTGATAGCAATACGATGAATGGAAGCCCGGGCAGAATGCGAATGCTTGTGCACAAACCCATTGAAACAAAAGGGTTAACTTTAGATGATATTCCAATGTTGCAACAGAAAGTGTACGATATATTATCTTTACAATTAAAAAATCACCATATACTATGAGAATAACCGAAGACAAAGTAAAGGACTTAGCAAAATTAGCTCGTTTGCAATTTGAAGGGGAAGAACTCACCAAGATGCAAATGGATCTTGAGAATATTTTGGTTATGTGCGAAAAGTTAAATGGTTTGGATACAGAAGGCAAAGAACCATTGATTTATATGGGAAATCAACACACCACACTTCGAAAGGATGAGATTGTGCAAGAAATCACTAAGGATGATGCTTTAAAAAATGCACCCAAAAAAGACAGTGATTTCTTTCGTGTTCCTAAAGTAATTGATGGAAATGAGTAAAGCACTCATTCATCTTAAGGAAATAACTAAAACCTACACGTTAGGAGAGCAAATTGTGCATGCTCTACAACATATAGATATAGAAATATTAAGCACAGAATATGTAGCACTAATGGGTCCAAGTGGATCGGGGAAGTCTACATTAATGAATATAATTGGGTGTTTAGATTCGCCAACCTCTGGGGAATATTGGTTAAATAACAAGTTGGTTAGCAAAATGACCGATGCAGAGTTAAGCACAGTAAGGAACGATGAAATAGGTTTTGTTTTTCAAACATTTAACCTTTTGGGGAGGTTAACGGCCCAAGAAAATGTGGCGTTGCCTTTAGTTTATGCCGGTATTCCTCAAAAAGAACGTATGGCGAGAGCGGCAGCTACATTGGAAAAAGTGGGTTTAAAGGATAGAATGTTGCATAAGCCCAATGAGTTATCCGGTGGTCAAAGACAACGTGTTGCTGTGGCGAGAGCACTTATTAATAACCCAAGTTTGTTATTGGCCGATGAGCCTACCGGTAATTTAGACACCAAGACATCTCACGAAATAATGGATTTATTCCGTGAAATTCATGAATCGGGGAATACCATTGTTTTAGTAACTCACGAGGAGGACATTGCACAAAATGCCAAACGAATTATCCGTTTAAGGGATGGTTTAGTAGATGATAATTAATGTAAACAATTCAATTTTTTATTGATATTGCAAGAGATTTAATGATCGCCCCCGTAATACATTGGTACTTTAAGCAACGTTCAAAAGAGCTGCAGGATAATTTACAAATGTCCATAATACGGCAGGAGGAACTTTTTCAAGAGCTTATTTTTAATTTATCTAAAACAGAATATGGAGAATCGTATTCTATAGATGGCAGTGAATCCTACCAACAATTTGTTTCAAAAATTCCGGTTGTACAGTACGAAGAAATTCAACCTTGGATAGAACGTAATCTTAAAGGAGAGCAGGGATTATTGTGGCCGGGTGATATTACTTGGTTTGCCAAGAGTAGCGGGACTACCAACAGCGTTTCTAAGTTTATTCCCATTAGTTACGAGAGTATGGAGTACAACCATTACACGGGAAATAGAGAGGTATTAACGCAGTTCACCACCTTGTATCCAAACAGCAATATTTTTGAAGGCAAGGGATTGTTGATTGGCGGTTCGCAAAGTATTTCCGGAATGTCTAGCGATACATTTACTGGAGATTTAAGTGCGATACTCATGAACCATGCTCCATCGTGGGTAAATTGGAAAAGTACACCCGATATTGAAATTTCTACCATGCCCGATTGGGAGAAAAAGGTAGAAGCCATGGCTCAAGCTACTATCAATGAAAATGTTACTAGTATAAGTGGAGTTCCAACCTGGGCATTGGTTTTATTCAAACGAGTATTAGAAATTACTGGGAAATCAAATGTCCACGAAGTATGGCCAAATATGGAATTATTTAATCACGGAGCTGAGAGTTTCTTGCCGAAACGCCAACAAAAACAATAATTATAACACGAGACTCAAAAGAAGTATCTGGAAACCTACAATGCAAGTGAGGGTTTCTGTGCAGTTCAAGCGTCGGTAGACTCGAGAGATTTAGTTTTATTAACACATATCGGAATATTCTATGAGTTTTATCCGGTTAATGAGGGACCCGAAAAGACAGTTCCTTTAGCGGATGTAAAAGTAGGCGTGAATTACGTAGTGGTGATTTCTACCGTAGGTGGTTTATGGCGCTATGTCATTGGAGATACTATTCAATTTACATCGGTTAATCCTTTCCTATTTGTGATAACGGGTAGGATGAAACTTTTTATTAACTGCTTTGGTGAAGAGCTAGTCATTGAAAATGCCGAAAAAGCAATTGCGCATGCTTCATCAGAAACCCATGCAGTAGTTAGCGATTACACTGCCGGTCCTGTTTTTATGTCGGAAGAGGATCCTGGACATCAATGGTTGGTAGAGTTTTCTACGGAACCAACGGATTTGGAGCAATTTACCCTATTATTGGATCAGAAGTTAAAAGAGGTTAATTCCGATTATGCAGCTAAAAGACATGCGGATATGGTAATGAAACGTCCAAAATTAGAAGCAGTTCCCATCGGTACATTCGAAGCCTGGTTAAAGAGCAAAGGCAAATTGGGAGGACAAAATAAAGTTCCCCGATTGGCAAATGATCGACGTATTTTAGATGAAATCCTAGGTATGTTGCATTAATAATTTGCGAACCAACTTCTTGAAAACCTAAATTTGCTAAATAACAATAAATCATGTACGGAGAAATAAAAAACCACTTAGCACAAGAATTATCGGCTATCCAAGAGGCCGGATTATTTAAAAAAGAGAGAATTATAACCTCGCCTCAAGATGCTGTGATTACCTTAAATGACGGTTCAGAAGTAGTGAACTTTTGTGCAAATAACTATTTGGGATTAAGTAGCCATCCTAGAGTGGTTGAAGCTGCAAAACGCGCTATAGATACACACGGTTTTGGGATGAGTAGTGTTCGGTTTATCTGTGGAACTCAAGATATCCATAAAGAATTGGAAGCCAAGATTGCGGATTTTTATGGAACGGAAGATACAATTCTATACGCAGCGGCTTTTGATGCTAATGGGGGCGTTTTTGAGCCTTTATTGGGAGAGAAAGATGCGATTATTTCTGATAGTTTAAATCACGCATCCATCATTGATGGAGTGAGATTGTGTAAAGCGATGCGGTTTCGATATGAAAACAATAACATGGCAGATTTAGAAAAGCAATTGATTGCTGCAAAAGAAGCAGGAGCACGCTATGTTTTAGTTGTTACTGATGGTGTATTTTCAATGGATGGATACGTTGCCCAATTGGATAAAATCTGTGATTTGGCGGATAAATACGGAGCGATGGTTATGACCGATGAGTGTCATGCTGCAGGTTTTATAGGTGCAACGGGAAGAGGTACTCCTGAATACTGCAATGTGATGGGACGCGTCGATATTATTACCGGCACCTTGGGTAAAGCATTGGGCGGTGCGATGGGTGGTTATACAACGGGTAGAAAAGAAATAATTGAACTATTACGTCAACGTTCAAGACCTTATTTGTTCAGTAATTCATTAGCACCAAGCATTGTGGGTGCGTCCATCGAGGTATTCAACATGTTGAATGAAACAACCTATTTGCGGGATAAGTTGGAGTCGAATGTTAAACGTTTCAAAGCAGGTATTAAAGCTGCGGGATTTGATATTAAAGACGGTGATTCCGCTATAGTACCCGTGATGTTATACGATGCAAAATTAAGTCAAGATATGGCCGATGCACTGCTAAAAGAGGGTATCTATGTAATTGGATTTTTCTATCCAGTA
>CAYUNO010000027.1:0-5783 GCA_964446075.1 uncultured Flavobacteriaceae bacterium
TGCTATTTGCGTCTGTGGCGTAATTGTTTGAGCTACGGGCGTTTCAATGGTTGGATTTGTAGCCGAGGCTGACGTCTCTGTCTTGGATTTCCTCAACCCTGCTTGTTTTTTATCACCTTGCTGGACCCCTCTGTTGGATGGTTCAACTACCACCTGCTCAGGGGCAACATTTTCTATTGCATTTTCCTGTGGCACTGCTGCTTTATCCACTAACGTACTCCCAGTCTGATCCGGAGCCTTTTCCTGTTCTACTGCTACTGGGGCTGATGCAGTGGCCGCAACTGGCTGACTATCTTTTACTGATTTATCCGCAACACCAAACCAAGCGATTACCGCTGAAAAAACAAGAAGAACGCCGGCAGCGATACTATACCATATGAAACTTTTGCCCCGGCGTTCTTTTCGATCCAATGCGTTTTCAAACATCTCCCATGGCGCAGGCACCAACCCCTGCGTGTCTTCCCCAGAAGAAATTTGGTCTTTCAACCAATGATCGATATGTTTTTTACTGTTTTCCAGTGTTGTTTTTTCTTAGTTCTACGATCTCTTTTAGCATCTTCCTCGCCCTGCTCAACATACTCTTGGTGTTGCTCTCCGTAGTTTGTAAGGCTTGTGCGATTTCTTTGTGCGACAACCCTTCCACGGCATAAGCATTCAACACCAAACGGTACTTTTCGGGAACCTCTTGCAAACACTGCATCACCTCGGAATAGGTCATGGGTTCGTCTGAGATTTCGTACACCGAATCTTCTTCGGCTACTTCGGCTTCCGATTTATCGATATCCAACCAAATCGGACCCCGCTGTTTTTTTCGGTAGGCCGATAAGGCTTGATTGATAAATAATCGGGTAAGCCATCCCTCCAATTGCGCGCTGTTTTTTAGCGATTCTATGCTGTCAAAGACCTTCATGAATCCATCTTGTAACAAGTCTTGAGCCTCTTGAGGATTGTTGCTGTAACGTCTGCAGAACACCAGCATTTTTGTTGCATATTTCTCGTACAACGCTCGCTGAGCCTGCCTGTCTTTGCGAACACAACCCGCTATGATTTCCTCATTTGTTAACAAGTAGATTCGATTTAATGACGCACAATGGTGGAAAGGTTGCAAATAAAAATGTAAAATTGTGAAGATTATCCGCAAACATTGGCAGTGGCCTGTATTTAAGGCAGCTTCCAAGTCGGTAATTGATTGAAAAATAAACCACTACCATGCAATTCCAACCCAACGACTTATCCGCTACCGAACTACTGAATCTTTATCGAGGGTTACTCAAACCCCGAATGATTGAAGAGAAGATGTTGGTGTTGCTTCGACAAGGAAAGGTTGGAAAATGGTTCAGCGGCATCGGTCAAGAGGCAATTTCTGTGGGTACCACCATGGCCCTTGAGCCCGACGAATACATACTCCCCTTGCACCGAAACCTAGGTGTTTTCACCACCCGGTCCATGCCCTTCGCCCGATTATTCGCCCAGTGGCAAGGTAAAAAAAGCGGTTATTCCAAGGGAAGAGAACGGAGCTTTCATTTTGGCAACAACGAGTATTCCATCGTGGGAATGATCTCCCACCTCGGTGCCATGTTGGGGGTCGCCAACGGAATCGCCCTAGCCCACCTGCTCCACAAACGAGAAAAAGTTACTGTGGTATTTTCTGGCGATGGCGGTACCTCCGAAGGCGATTTCCACGAAGCGCTAAACGTGGCCGCCGTATGGCAACTGCCCGTTATATTTTTAATTGAAAACAACGGATACGGCCTCAGCACCCCCTCCAACGAACAGTTTCGGTGCAAGCAATTCATCGACAAAGGCATAGGTTACGGCATGGAAGCGGTTCAGGTAGACGGCAACAACATCTTGGAAATGTACGAAGCCGTTAACAACCTCGCCACCTCCATCCGCAAACAGCCAAGACCCGTTATATTAGAATGCATCACCTTCCGGATGCGCGGACACGAAGAAGCTTCCGGAGTTAAATACGTTCCCCCGCATTTGTTTGAAGAATGGGGCAAGAAAGATCCCGTGGTTAACTTCGAAAATTTCTTGCTGTCCAACCAAATACTTACCCCCGCCATCATCGAACAATTTCGTACCGAAATCGCCCAAGAAATTGAATTGGGTTTGGAAGAAGTTTTCGCCGAAGAGGAAGTTGTGCCCAACTTGGAGGAGGAATTGGCCGATATCTATGCACCCTACCCCAGCGATTTTCCAACCGAAATCCCCAGCCACCCGCCTATTGACGCAGAGCAAAAAGAATTGCGTTTGATCGATGCCATCCGCGAAGGTCTATGGCAAGGCATGGAAAAACATTCCAATTTGGTGATTATGGGTCAAGACGTGGCGGAATACGGAGGCGTGTTTAAGATCACCGAAGGATTTTTAGAGAAATTTGGGAAAGCCCGGGTGAGAAACACTCCCATTACCGAAAGTTCCATTGTAGGTGCCGGATACGGACTGTCAATAGCCGGCATGAAAGCGGTGGTGGAAATGCAATTTGCCGATTTCGTCACTTGCGGTTTTAATCAGATTGTAAACAACCTGGCCAAAAGCCATTACCGTTGGGGGCAAGCCGCCGATGTGGTAGTGCGCATGCCAACCGGCGCAGGTGTTCAAGCAGGACCCTTCCATTCCCAAAGTACCGAGGCCTGGTTTTACCACGTTCCCGGACTCAAAATATATTACCCATCCAATCCGGCCGATGCAAAAGGATTGCTGCTTCGCGCCTTGGAAGACCCCAATCCGGTGTTGTTTTTTGAACATAAATACCTGTACCGAAGCATCAGCGGAAACGTACCTGCATCGCCCTACCTTATCGATGAAGCCAAAGCCACCGTGCACCACCTCGGCAGCGATTGCACCATTGTCACCTACGGTTGGGGCGTACATAAAGCGTTGGAAATCTGCAAAGAACAGTCCATCGGAGCCCGAATTGTGGATTTGAGGACCCTGTTGCCTTGGGATCAAGAAACCGTGCTGGCGCAGGTGAAAGAAACCGGAAAAGTCTTAGTACTTACCGAAGATACCCTTACTGGGAGCATCGCTTCCGATATCGCCGCATGGATTTCCGAACACGCCTTCCAATATTTGGATGCGCCGGTAAAACGCGTGGGGAGTTTGGATACCGCCGTTCCTTTGGCCAAATCCTTGGAAGATCATTTTCTGCCTTGGAACCGATTGACATCTGCCTTGCAAGAATTAATCGAATTTTAATATCCGATGAAGTCCGCGGAGTCCACCGAAGAAAACCCCGAATACCTGCTGGCGTCGCAATTTGTTAACGATACCCATCGGTCTGTTTTTCTCACCGGTAAAGCGGGTACAGGTAAAACTACGTTTTTGCGAAAACTCCTGAAGGAAACCGGCAAAAAAACCGTGGTGGTAGCGCCTACGGGGGTGGCGGCCATCAACGCCGGCGGTAGCACCATTCACAGCTTGTTTGGACTCCCTACCCGAGCATTTTTGCCCACTACAGCACCCTGCGACCCCAACGTAGCCAACAACATCGGCATGCTCCGCGAGCATTTCCATTACCCCAAAGCCAAACGCGATATCTTCCAAGCCCTGGAACTGTTGGTGATCGATGAGATTTCCATGGTTCGGGCCGATATTCTGGATGCCATCGACCATTCCCTTCGTTTTTCTCGAAATAGCAGTCAGCCCTTCGGCGGCGTTCAATTGCTGATGATTGGCGATTTATACCAGCTGCCCCCCGTAGTTACCGAATACGAACGACCTCTGCTGTACGAGCATTATTCCTCCGAGTTCTTTTTTGCTGCCAAGGTATACCAGCACATCCAACCCATTACCATCGAATTAACCAAGGTGTATCGTCAGCAGGACAAGAACTTTATCACCCTGTTGAACCTGATTCGAACCAATTCCATGGAAAGTTGGGATTACGAAAACTTGGCCGAAAAGGTACAACCCGAGTTCCGCCCCGAGGAAAGTGGCTGGATTACCCTCACCACCCACAACAAACAAGCCGAAGCCATCAACGAGCGCGAGCTGCAACGACTGGAAGATCCCGAACAAAACTTCGTAGCCAACGTAAGCGGCGAATTCAACGAATCGTCCTTCCCTACCGATGGTATTTTACGACTAAAAACCGGCGCTCAAGTAATGTTTGTGAAAAACGATTCTTCCTGGGAACGGCGGTATTTCAACGGTAAAATTGGTACCGTAATAAAGATTGAAAAAACCAAATTGCACATCGATTGCAACGACGGTCAACCGCCCTTGGAGATTGGCAAGGAAACGTGGAAAAACCTGCGTTACAGTTTCAATGGGGAAACGCAATCGGTGGATCAGGAAGAAATTGGGGAGTTTCAGCAGTTTCCGGTCCGATTGGCTTGGGCCATTACCATTCACAAAAGTCAGGGTTTAACCTTCGAAAAGGCCATGATTGATGCGGGAAAGAGTTTCGCTCCGGGCCAGGTGTACGTGGCTTTATCGCGTTGCGTAAGCTTGGACGGCATGGTTTTGGTGACGCCCATTCGATCCCAGAATATCATCAGCGATTTTCGGATTATACAATTTTTTGATGCCCAACCCAAGGCTCGGGATTTGGAAGAAATCTTGGAGGAGGAGCGCAAGAAATTTCACCGAAACGAATTGAGTCAGGTGTACGGCTTGGGGCATGTATTGAGAAATTTCAACGGGTTGGTGGTGGCCATTTCCAAGGAGAAGAACCAAACGGTGGCGGGCAAGGTGAGCGAGTTGGCGTATTTGCGGGAGATTTTGATTAATTTGAACGAGACGGCACAGAAGTTTCAGCTGTCGTTGCAGCAAAAATTCCAGCAGCACGATGCGGAGGAGAAGCAAATTCGGGCGGAGTTATCCTCGAGCGAAGCGGCGTCCAAGCTCATCATTCAGCAAACGGAGTTAACGCATTGGTTGATGGATCGATGCAGCAAGGCGGGCAATTATTTTGTAGGCCGAATTGAGAAAGACGTGGTAAAGGTGGTGTCGGACACGATGAATTTAAAATCCAAAAACGGCAAAATGGTGGGAACGCAAAAAATCAAAGACCGGGTGGTAGAGTTTCAGGCTTTGTGCTTGCATTACTGCGAAAAACTCGGCCGCGTAAAATACGAAGAAACCCTGCTGTTCATCCCAGAGGAGTAGTTGATGGATAAAACATTAAGTGAATACTTCAATTTATTTAACTAAAAAATTAGTGACTGTCAACCATTTTTCGGAACTCGATTTTCGATTCGACAAATCGAATTGAACAAACAGTTTTTTTATGTTATTCTCAAATACGAACGCACTGCGTTCACAATTTATTTGGACACATTACCGAACACTTTTTTTTATTGACTATCAGGACAAAAGAGATTTTTTATTATAAACTAGGGGTTAGATATTCCCGAATGTGTTGATTTAATAATTCCCAACCTCGATTATCTACTAGGGAAAGTATAATCTCTATTTCTTCTGTATCGTTTAAATCATGGAAACAAAAAACATTGGTCATCATTCCCTCTAAATCTATTTCAGCAATAACATTCTTAGATTCTACTTTCCATTCAAGTTGAATATTTCCGTCCACTTTTGGAAAAATCCCAGGTAGGGGTAAATTATAGTCAAAATTCAAATTAAAAAGTATTTCAAACTTCGAGAGTAATTCTCTATCATACTTTTTACCCTCGCCTTCATACCAGTTATCTTCTAATTGAAGCAATTGTTGAAAACACAAAGAGATACACAATTCGTTATGATGCATAATTTTTTCTAAATAAAATACATAAAATGGCAATAATTAAATTATTTCACCAACTAATCAAATG
>CAYUNO010000027.1:5793-15929 GCA_964446075.1 uncultured Flavobacteriaceae bacterium
AATCAAATGATCAAAATTGTTACTTAAGATAAATTTCATCTCTGACATATGAATTATTTAACCAAAAACAATGTTTAGTGTACTCATTAAGTTTAGTCAAACGGTCTGAGATAGGAAGTTTATATGTGTCATTTGCATTTTTGGCATGAGGACGCACATGTGCAACAGAATTAAATGATTTGCCGGGGAAATTTGTTTTTCGCTTTTCGTTTCTAATTCCATTAACAATACTACCAGTCTCAATTAAATTCTTCGTTTTCTCCCATACTTTTTTTGCTTCTGCTATGTCGTTTGAAGGCATATTCCAAAATTTAACCTTCCGTAAAATTAATTCCGTATTTGAATATTGAAAAAACACAAATAAAAATTTATGTTCTAAAATATCTTTAAATTCTGACTTATCCCAATCTTCAATTAAAAGTTCCTCATACTTAAATGTGGGAAATGATATATCTTCTTTTGGCAAATTATTTTCTTTTAACCTAACTGTTTTCACTATTATTTCAGCTTTATCAAATTCTTCAATTTCCTTCTCTAATTCTATACCTAATATGGCTTTGGTCAAATTAGCATAAAAATTCTTGGATTGGAAATTCAATTTAACACTTAGTAGTTCTAATATTTCTTTTAAGGTCTTATTGATGTACGGATTGAATTTATCAATTACTATTTGTTCAATAGTTTGAATATTATAATTTGACTCATTGTTTAATAACTTCCCGTAAACAATATCTGAACCACCTGAAATTTTTGCAATTATATGATTGATATAACCCTGTTTCAGTGAATAAGCTCTTTGTTTTGCAGGAATTTCACTGAATGGTTGTTTTCTTGTAAAATTAGCATTTGAACCTTTGGTGCATGCTCCTAGATAATATGTATCACCTTCTGATAATTCATGTGCTTTACCGTCAATGATTTTTTTCTTAATAAAATTCCAATCGCTTTTAATTATCTCTAAATCAGTTTCCGGAAAATTCCATATTTCGACTAATTTAATTGTTAAATCTAATATATCGCACTCTTGTTGATGTTCGTAAAAAATCATCAATATACTCTCATTTTTCTTCCAGAAATCACTATTCTCAAATATTTGATTTACAACTTCATTATAATTAATGATATTGAGTACCATTCTCTCCTTGGCTCGATATTCATTGTTCTTTAAACGTTTTAACGGAGATGTTTTTAGTTCTACACCTATTTCAAAAAAATCAGCTTGCGAATTCGAATTGGGATTATAACCGAAATAATATTTCTCAAGTACCTGACCAAAATTACCTTTCCCACCATAATTATGATATGAAACCAATGAATCGCACACCTGCCTTATACTCTTTTCCTTTAAACACTTAGCATAATCCACTACTGACTTTTTATCAGTAAAATCATAATTACTCATACTATTACAGAATTTAATTTACAATATTAAAATCTAATAAATTTGTTTGACTATTAAACGCATAACTAACCATCTTCACATCAGTCCAAACAGCAGAAATTGACGGTCTCACTCCATAAATATACCTTCGTTCAACATTAGTTTGAAACTCCATCAATGCACTTTCTGTAAACCTATGTCCTACAATAAAGGCTTTAATCATACCATAATCCCCATAAGTATATTCATTTTTTACCCAATCAACATATTTCATCAATTGAATTACATCTTGGGATTCGACATTGTCCTTCTTAATCTCAACAACCAAATATTTTATGATAGTCGGTTTTTGATTTTGTAAATAACGATATCCGAAAATATCCATTTTATCCATATAATCAATTGGTTTAAAAGGAGAGGCAACTACCTGATGTGATAAAAAATCCCAATTCCCAAATACATTAACTGTTGGAAAATGATTAATTGACAATTGATATATAATTGCCGCTTCAATTGCCATTTCATGCTTTAAACTACCATTAACATTAGTTATGGTATTTAAAAATGGTGCAATTGATATAAAGTAGTTCTGATTTTTTCTTGTCTTTATTCTTATATTTTCATGCGTTATCTCATGATTTGATTGAAACCTATTTTCTGAATCTAAATCATCAATAGCATCCACGTTTCTTCTTAACAATATATTTTTAAATGCTTGATTTTCATCATCGGTAAATTTTATAAAGCTCAATTTCCAGAAAGCTCTTAAAATTTTAAAACTTGTTGGTGATGAAGAGAGAACTTCATCCATATCTATTCCATTTTTAAAAAAAACTGGATATGGCTTGAAAACACAAACGAATCTATGATTTAAACTTTCTGGTGTCCCAAGATTATATAACAACAACTCTTCTAAATCTTCAAAATTTTGATTTACGGGTAAATTTGAATCCGGATAATTTAAAAATTTACAGTCCCCATTTATGTTCACCAATGTACCAATTCCATATATCTTTCTTTTTATAAAGAAATATACATTATCACCTTCGCGCATAGAACAATAATCTGCAAAGGTGCCTTCATGATGAGTTTTCCAAGATTCTTTAGGTTTTGAGAGTTTAGTTGAAAACACTCCCTTAGAAATGGAATCTATCAAGGAATCTTCGTTATCTATACTGAATAGGAATCCTGCCATACTTTTTCTGAATGATTAATTTTCTGATATAGAGCTACACCTATTTTCTCAATAACACCTACAACTAAGGCGTTCCCCATGAAAAAAGCTCTTTTAGTATCTGAAATTCCTTCAAGTTTTGTATGGTCATCTGGAAACATATTTAATCGTTCTAATTCCACAGGAGAAAGACGTCTATACCCCTTATTAGTTTGAATCACATGTTTAAATCTAGACGGTGATTTACCTCCTTCACCGGTTATTATAGTCCTTGATGGCTTATCTAAAGGGTCAGGAAATATCATACCACCTTCGCTATAATTGTATTCAAAACCTTGTGCATTCTTCCTTAACTCTTTTTTAGGACCCTTTAAATAAACCCATTTATCAAGGTCACTATCATTAATATAAAACTCATCCGTTACCTCACCATTTTGAATTAAATCCCGTAGGAAAGTATATTCCCCACTGTAGTTTGGTTTTGTTTTCATTGTTGTAACCAAACCATCAATCATAATTCCTGTATTTTCAAACAAACCAGTATTCTGGTTTTTATTAAAATTTTCAGAAATTGAAACAATATCCTCATCTAATTCAAAAACTGAAGGATATGAATTATTTTCCGTTGCAGAAGAAAAAGCAAGACTTAATGTTCCATCTTCTAAAATCCATTTAGACGGACCAATATCAGTAATTTGATTACTAACAGCAGTACCCTTTAAGTAAGCCAATATAAAGATTCGTCTACGCCTTTGAGGCATACCATAGTCTGCTGCATTTACAACTTTCCACTCTACAATATAACCTAACTCATTCAAACTTTGTAGAATTATTGCAAAATCTCTGCCTCGCTGCCCTGAAGGGGAAATCAATAATCTATCGACATTTTCTAAAAATAAATACTTTGGCTTGTTCTGTTTTTCCGAAAGTATTTTATGAATACTCCACCAAAGCACACCCTTTTTCCCAATTAACCCTTTTGAATTTTTCAGTGTAGTTGCAACAGAATAATCTTGACACGGAAATCCCCCAACAAGTAAATCGTGATCAGGGATATCCTCAACATCAACATTTGCTATATCAATATTTGAATGACCCTCTTTTCCAAATCGATTTTCATAAACTAATGATGCATGTTGAGTCTTTGTTGAAGGCTCCCATTGATTACTCCAAACAATATTATAAGGTGCTTTAATTGATGATTTATATCCTGTTGAAGCTGATTTTCCGTTCCACCCTTCTAATCCAAGCCGAAAGCCACCAACACCGGCAAAAAGTTCTACAACCTTGATTTTATTTCCCATTTTTTACTGTTTTAAAATATTTCACCTTTTCCTCAGCAATTTTTAAAATACTTAAATCTGCTTCCTCACATAGAATTTTATATGCAATCTGGTCACTTAAAAAATTTCGTTGCAAATCTTTTTCCTCTACCTTAAATAACTCCGCAACTTGTTTTATTAAAAACCTTGTTGGCTGACGTTTATTTCTTTCAATTTTAGCTAATAGTGATGTGTCAATATTAATTTGCTCGGATACATTTTTTAGTGTCAAGCCTGCATCCTCTCTTAAATCTCTAAGTTGCTCGCCAAATGATTTTACACGCTTTAAGGTTCGCATTGTTTTGGTCAAATAATGTCCAATTATAATATAATTATTCTTAATGGACAAAAAAAGTCCAAGGAAAAATTACATTTATCTTGATATCAATAATGTTCAAAATAAAAAAACTCTATTCAAACCAAATAATTATAAATTAATCGCTTTCAAGGCGGTTTTGGCGGATTGGGAGGCGGTGTGGACCGAGACCCAGTCTTCGCCGTCCGTGAATTCGGTGCCGGCAAAAAATAATTTATTATTCACGCTCTCCCCCAAGGTTTTTACAATTCTCCAATCGGCGTGATCGCTTAAATATCCTCCCTGGATAAACGGTTCATCGTTCCAATTCTGAACAGTATGCTTGATGTAGCGGGAACTTGCCTTGTTGTTATAAACGCCATCCATCTCGCTGAGAATGTAGTTCTTTAAATCGCTACCGGTTCGCGACAAATACGCTTGCGCTGGCTTGCCCACCACAAACAATCCGAGTATATTTTTCGATGTATTTTGTCCCAAAGCGGCATTGTAGTACAGCTTTTGACCGTCGGTTTCGGGTTTAACCGGAAAAATAAATTCGTTGTCACCGTAAAAGTTAGACGAAAACTCGAAAAAAGCTTTGAACCCATCCCAAACCACAGCATCCCGTATGGCATCGGCCTTGGCTGCCGGTAAAGCAGGTGTAAACGAAATATTCCCTTCCTTCAAGATTTTTAAGGGTACCGAAACTACTACCTTGTCGGCCGTGAACGTGCCATTGGAAGTATTCACCAGTACCTTGGTTCCGGAATAATCGATGGAAGTAACGGCGTTATTGTATCGAATACTGTCTGCCACCGATGGCTGAATGAAATCGTTAAAAAAGTTGTACCACGAATAATTGACAAATTTCCAATCGGGGGAATCGGCGATGGTCTGGATGTCAACCGTTACCGAATCATCGTTCACCATTTCCTTGAAAATACCCGTATTTGTTTCTATCCATTCGGCACCCAAGGGTATTGGAAAATCGGCAAAATCCGGATTGATACGCATTCTACCACCCCATTGCGAGGATGCTTCCAACACTTCCACCTGCGTTCCTTGTTGTTTTAATAAATAGGCAGTGGATAGTCCCCCAGCACCCGCTCCAATAACCAACACTTTTCCCGTGAATGGCCTGTTCGTAGAAATGAAAGGCTCGCAGGAAGATAGTGTACTTTGTAATGGTACACCAATTCCTAAAATTCCGCAAATACGTAAAAACTCGGTTCGGGTCATTAATCAGTTGAAAATAGTTGTGGCAATATCGGTATTAATTCTATACCTAAAATATTTATTACCAAACAAATAACTTCCATTTAATTTCATTTATAGTTTCAGCTATTTGAATAAATCCATTTTTTTCTAACACCCTAATCGATGCAATATTGTCACAGTTTGTGGAAGCGACAATGGCTTTTATTCCCCGATTGGTTTTTGCCCAATCAATAAAACTAGCGACCATTTCCGACATTAATCCTCTACCTTGAAAATCATCGTAAATCCCATAACCAATTTCGATTTCACCTAATTCATTAGGTTCCCCAATAATGCAGATATCCCCTATTATTTTTTTTTCATCCTTTAGAATCGCCGTCCATAAAGTGTTAAACAAGTAATTTTCGTTCTGATTAGCGACATTAGGAATTATGGTTTCGTTAAGTGCGTCTTGTAATTCCGTTGGAATTTTACGATTAGAATTTGGCAATTGTAGTTCCGCTTCTAAGGTATTATCGCATTGAGCATACAACAATAATTGCCGATGATTTAAGGGAATGATTACAAGTCGGTCTGATTCCAACATACACAAAACTAGCTTTTTACCTAACTAGTTAAATTTACTTATTGCATTAAAAAAACAATTAACCGAGAAAAACGAATTAGATTTTTACAAACGTTCACTAATGTCCTTAATATCCAAAACTAATCTATCCAAATCATTTTCTATTATGTTCCATACAATTTGATAATCAATCCCCATGTAATCATGAATAATTCTATTCCTAAATCCCCTAATACGAAACCAATTGACATTACTGTAAGTGATTTTAAAATCATCAGAAAGTCTGTTCGCAGCTTCTCCAATTATTTCAAAATTCCTTATGACGGCATCAACCGTTTTCGAATCATTAATAAATTGTTCAAAAGCCAATCCGGAGGTATATACTTTAATCCTGCCTGTTGCGACTAATATATCTTCTAATAATAATTTTGAGTCTCTTTTAGACATAATTTAAATCCGACTCAATTTGTTGAAAATACTCCGGCCTTACACCGTTTCTAGAAACAAGATCAACTTTGATATTCAACAATCCTTCTAACTCTTCGGCTAAATCAATAAACTCTATACCAACTGGTCTGCTAAACTCAACTAAGATGTCAAGATCGCTAGCATCGTTTTGTTGATTTCGACTATAACTACCAAAAATCGCAATGTTCTTCAATCCATACGTTGATATAAGTCTCGACTTATGAAGTTGAAGTATCTTCCGTATAGATTGCAATGTTGCCACAATAATTCAAATTTAAGAAACTGAAAACAACAATTAAAACTTTTTAGCACTTTTATTCATAGCTTACAATTAAGCAGATTTCTACGTCAACGAAATTTCGTTGAAATCAACTACAAAATATGCAAATAGGTGATACCGAAATCTGATTTCAGTATAGGGTGAAGTAATAATAGAGATAGGAACGCGTGGAGTTACACGTTGAAGCGGAAGTGCATGCAATCGCCGTCTTTCACGATGTATTCTTTGCCTTCCACGCGGAGTTTACCTACTTCGCGGCAGGCGGCCTCCGATCCGTAATGCACGTAATCGTCGTAAGCGATAACTTCGGCGCGGATGAATCCCTTTTCGAAATCGGAATGGATCTCCCCTGCTGCACCCGGTGCTTTGGTACCGTCAATAATGGTCCAAGCCCTTACTTCCTTTACGCCCACGGTGAAATACGTAATGTAATTTAACAATTTATAGGCCGCATGGATCAACTTCTCTACCCCGCTTTTTTCCAAGCCCAACTCCGATAAAAACAACTGCCTGTCTTCAAACGTTTCCAACTCGGCAATCTCCGCTTCGATGGCTGCCGAAATCAATATCAACTCGGCTTTCTCCCCGGCAATCGCCTGTTTTACGCGATCCACAAAAGCATTTCCCGTATTTACACTGCCTGGATCTACGTTGCATACGTACAATACCGGCTTATCGGTTAGTAGATTTAATTCCTTAATCAAGGCACGCTTCTCGGGTTCCATATCCAAGGTTCTAGCGTTATTCCCCTTTAACAAATGCGACTGAAACGCTTCTGCAACTTCCAAGGTCTTGGCTGCGTCTTTGTCGCTACCGTTTTTGGCCACTTTGGCAATTTTCGCTACCAATTTCTCCAACGATTCCAAGTCCTTCAACTGCAATTCGGTATCAATTACTTCTTTGTCGCGTACGGGATCCACCGAACCGTCTACGTGAATGATATTATCGTCCTCAAAGCAACGCAACACGTGCAAAATGGCATGGGTATTCCGAATATTCCCTAAGAACTGGTTACCCAAACCGTCTCCGTTAGACGCGCCTTTCACCAATCCGGCGATGTCCACAATTTCAATGGTGGTAGGCACCAAATTTTGGGGATTCACCAATTCGGCAAGCTTATTCATCCGAACGTCTGGAACGGTAATGGTTCCTACATTGGGTTCAATGGTACAGAAAGGAAAGTTGGCCGATTGCGCCTTGGCGCTGGAAACCGCATTAAAAAGAGTAGATTTCCCAACGTTGGGCAGACCTACGATACCGCATTGCATGGACATGTGAGTACAAAGTTAATCCAATAAATCTCCGATATCCTGCAAAATTTTGCGGGTTAGATTTTCGGCCGTGGTTAAGCTGGCGCTTTCGGCATAAATTCGGATAATGGGCTCAGTATTGCTTTTGCGCAAGTGCACCCAATCATCGTCGAACTCTATCCTCACGCCATCAATGGTATTTACTGGTTGTTTAGAATATTTCTGAGTGATTTTTTCCAAAATAGCATCCACGTTGGTTCCGGCTTGCAATTCCGCTTTGTTTTTACTCATGCGGTAATTGGGATACGTAGAGCGCAAGGCGCTGGATGATAATTTTGATTGGGCTAAGTGCGTTAAAAACAACGCGATGCCCACCAAAGCATCTCTGCCATAATGCAATTCTGGATAAATAATTCCGCCATTACCTTCGCCACCAATCACGGCACCAATCTCCTTCATCTTCTCTACCACGTGCACCTCTCCCACCGCACTGGCTTCGTATTGCTGTCCGGCTTTTAAGGTAAGTTCCTTCAAGGCACGCGTGCTAGAAAGGTTACTAACCGTAGGCCCCGGAGTATGCTTCAATATGTAATCGGCAATGGACACCAAGGTGTATTCCTCGCCAAACATTTCCCCGTCATCGGTAATCAAAGCCAATCGATCCACATCGGGATCTACCACAATTCCAAGGTCGCATTTTTTGGATTTCACCGCCGAAGCAATCTGACCCAAATGCTCGGGCAAAGGCTCCGGATTGTGAGCGAAATGACCCGTAGGTTCGCAGTTTATTTCGATGATTTCTTCCACACCCAATGCATTCAACAAGCTAGGAACGGCAATACCTCCCGAACTGTTTACTGCATCCACGGCGATTTTGAATTTCTGTGATTTGATGAGCGCCGCATCCACCAAAGGCAAAGCCAAAATCTTTTCGATGTGCATCGATAAAAATTCTTGGTAGGTTCGGGTTCCTAACTGATCCACATTGGCATAGGTAATTTCGTCCGATTCGGCTAAAGCCAAAACCTGGGCACCGTCTTCGGCACTGATAAATTCCCCTTTTTCGTTGAGTAACTTCAAGGCGTTCCACTGCTTGGGATTGTGGCTCGCCGTAAGTATAATTCCACCGGCTGCTTGCGCTTCTACCACCGCCATTTCAACCGTAGGCGTGGTTGATAATCCCGCGTCTACAACGTCTATCCCCAATGACATTAACGTATTAACCACCAATTCGTGAACCAAAGGCCCGCTTATTCGCGCGTCTCTGCCCACAACAACCGACTTTCCATTGCCCTTGCTAAGAAGAAATGTCCCGAATGCTGCGGTATATTTTACTACATCAATTGGGGTTAAATTTTCTCCGCTCTGTCCACCGATTGTACCTCGAATTCCCGAGATTGATTTAATCAACGTCATAAAATGAGGTGCAAAATTAGTCGATTTTCTTCAAATTTTATATACCAAGCGATGGGGATTCTACTTTATTCGTTGTTTACTCGTTGCCGCAGAAGTACCTTTGTATCATGCAACCATTGATAGAATGTGTACCTAATTTCAGCGAAGGGAGAAACCCTGCGATTATCAAAGAAATTACCCAAGCCATTGAAAGCGTGGAAGGGGTTACATTGTTGGATGTGGATCCCGGAAAAGCCACCAACCGAACGGTAGTAACCTTTGTGGGTCATCCCGATGCGGTGATTGAAGCGGCTTATCGGGGAATAAAAAGAGCCTCGGAGGTGATAGATATGCGCGGTCACAGCGGCCAACATCCTCGCATGGGGGCTACCGATGTATGTCCGTTGATTCCTATTTCCGGAATATCGATGGAGGAGACGGCGGCGTATGCGGTAAAATTAGCCGAACGAGTAGGCAAGGATTTAGCCATCCCCGTGTATCTGTACGAAGC
Organism: uncultured Flavobacteriaceae bacterium; assembly: GCA_964446075.1. Taxonomy (GTDB): domain Bacteria; phylum Bacteroidota; class Bacteroidia; order NS11-12g; family UBA955; genus JAGKXC01. The sequence continues at coordinate 15,653 of CAYUNO010000027.1, forward strand.
GGCGCAACCCAATAAAGACAGAAGCAACCTGAGTATTATCCGTGCGGGTGAGTACGAAGGCTTTGCCGAAAAAATAAAATTACCGGAATGGAAACCGGATTTTGGTCCAACGGTATTCAACGAAACCGCGGGAGCTACCGTAATTGGGGCCCGTGATTTCTTGATTGCCTACAACGTGAACCTGAATACCAAAAGCACGCGTATCGCCAATCGAATTGCCTTTGATGTTCGCGAAGCCGGCAGAGTTAAACGCGAAGGGAACCCCATTTCGGGCAAG
>CAYUNO010000028.1:0-1319 GCA_964446075.1 uncultured Flavobacteriaceae bacterium
AGACCTTACCAAACAAACCACACCCATCGAACACCTTCAACAATTTGTAGGTCAATCCGTATGCTTGCGCGGTTGGGTCGCAAATAAACGCGAAGGCAAAGGAATTGCATTTATTATCCTGAGAGATGGTACCGGCTACTGCCAGTGCGTGGTTTCTACCGACAATGTATCCGAAGAAATTCTTCAAGCCGCTCAAAGTACTTCTCTTGAAAGTTCCGTAGAGATTTCCGGGTTGGTCTTGGCCGATGAAAAACAAATCGGTGGAGTGGAAATTCAAGTGTCAGACCTCATCATTGTTGGAAACTCCGAAAACTATCCCATCGCTAAAAAAGAACATGGCGTTGAGTTCCTGATGGATCAACGACACCTATGGTTGCGCTCCACCCGCCAATGGGCCATCATGCGTATCCGAAATACCATCATCTTCGCTATCCATGAGTATTTCCAAAAAGAAGGATTTGTGCAAATGGATGCCCCACTATTTACTAACAACGCCTGCGAAGGGACTTCAACTTTGTTTGAAACCGACTTTTACGGCGAACCAGCATACCTTTCGCAAAGTGGACAGTTATACGGTGAGGCCATGGCCATGGCTATGGGCAAGATTTATACCTTTGGACCAACATTCCGCGCCGAAAAATCCAAAACCCGCAGACACTTATCGGAATTCTGGATGATAGAACCGGAAATGGCTTTCTATGATATCTTCAAAAACATGGATTGCATCGAAGGCTTCTTGCAGTTTGTGATACAAAAGGTACTTACCAATTGCAAACACGAACTGGAAACCATTGGCCGCGATACCTCAGTGTTGGAATCTTCCCTCAAGTCCTTCCCTAGAATGACCTACGATCAAGCCGTTCGCATCATTAAAGGGGAAGAGAACGTAAACGGTGTAAACTCGATTACCTCGTTAGAAGAAGAACTGAAACAAACCGAGGAAAAGCTAAACGTAATTAATGCCGAAATTCAAGACCGAGAAGCGAAAATTGCTACCCCAGGATTGAAAAAAGGCGAAATCAACTTCCACCAAACAAAAATTATTCAGCTTAAACAAGATAAAGCCGATATCGAAGAAGAATTACGAAACATTCCTCAATGGATTGCTAGTGCCAAAAACTTCGAATACGGTAACGACTTTGGTGGTTCCGATGAAACCGTACTTACTCGTTTGTTCGATAGCCCAGTAATGGTGTACGATTGGCCCCACGAGGTGAAAGCATTCTACCTGAAACGCAACCCGAATGATGCTCGATTTGCTCGCGGTGTAGACGTCTTAGCCCCTGAAGGTTATGGCGAAATCGTAGGTGGCGGTGAAC
>CAYUNO010000028.1:1329-15685 GCA_964446075.1 uncultured Flavobacteriaceae bacterium
CTCAAAAAATCCACGAACACCAACTTCCAATGGAAGCATTCGAATGGTATCTCGATTTACGTCGATTTGGCTCCGTTCCCCACGCTGGATTTGGTTTAGGTTTAGAACGATTGGTAACTTGGATCTGTAAGTTGAAACACGTACGCGAATCCATTCCATTCCCTAGAATGTACGGCAGACTAACTCCGTAATACTATCTATTCAAATCTAATTTGCATCCCAAAAAAGTACCAATCCATCTCCAAGTTTGGGTGAGGTACACCATGTTGTTAATATTACTTTCATTAAACAACAACATTAAAAACCCCAATACTTAATAATTTCTTAACACAAGTTTCACATTACAGAAACAGACACTTGCTGTTTGTTAAGGAATCTTTGCGCCATTAATAATTGCGTAACATTAAACTAACCTGTGAAACACACTATTTTTACATTCGCTTCATGTTTGTGGTTTTCGATTCAAACACTTTCAGCCACCACTAGCAAGGATTTTACAATCCATAATTACCCTACATCCCATAACTACTATCCTATTACTGTTATCGATTCCACGATAAAATCGAACCAAGAATTCAATCCTGAATATCCCAGCATCGATAAAACCTTGCTCACATCGGGCAACAAGTTACAATTTACTCTAGCAGGAAATGAACCCAAGTCTGCCGACACTAAAACTCCCCCTGCTAAAAAAGCATGGTACGAGAACATCCAATTTCGTGGGTACACACAAACCCGTTACAATCGTTTATTAGAAACAAACCCGTTACTTAAATGCGATCAGTGCGATCGATCCATTGGTGAAGATGGTGGTTTCTTTATACGCCGACTTCGTCTAATCTGGTTCGGTCAAATACACCCACGCGTATACATGTACATCCAGCCCGATTTAGCATCATCCCTATCCTCCTCTCTTGCTGGGAATGTTGCCCAAGTTCGAGATGCTTATTTCGATATCGGATTAAATAAAACCAATTCTTATCGTATACGTGTAGGTCAAAGTAAAGTTCCATTTGGTTTCGAAAACATGCAAAGTTCTCAAAACCGATTAAACTTGGATCGTTCCGATGCCATCAACTCAGCTCTTTCCAATGAACGCGATATGGGTGCCTTCTTTTACTGGGCTCCTGAAAAAACACGCAAATTGTTTTCTTCCTTGGTAAACGATGGACTTAAAGGTTCAGGTGATTACGGTGTTTTCGGATTTGGACTTTATAATGGTCAATTAGCCAATCAACCCGAAGCCAACGATAACAGACATTGGGTAGCACGACTTTCGTATCCTTTTCAAATTGGCTCACAAATCATCGAGCCAGGTATTCAGATGTATAGTGGCTTATACACTTTAAACGCAGCCAATTTAACCAAAAATGTAAAAGTTAAATCCGATTTGACTTACCTAGACGAAAGACAAGCAGCAACGTTCGTCCTATATCCTAAACCTTTTGGCATCAGCGCCGAGTACAACACCGGGTTTGGTCCACAATACAACCCAAGCACCGATAGTATTGAAACGCAGAAACTAAATGGTGGCTATGTTTTAGTTAATTGGAAAATGGAAGTGAAAAACACCACACTCATTCCCTTTGCTCGTTACAATTATTACAACGGGGGTAAAAAAATGGAACGAGATGCGCGAGGTTATTTAGTAAAAGAATTAGAATTTGGTGCCGAATGGCAAGCAGCAAAAAACCTTGAAATTGTAGTAGCTTATAACATGGCTGATCGCACAACGCGCGATAAATCCAACCCAAACAACCAGCAAAAAGGAAATTTCCTACGCATTCAGGTTCAGGTAAACTATTGATATACTGCTAATTTAAAAATTTTCCACATAGTTATACACATTTTTACATACTGGTTGGTATATTTGCTGCCCATTCGAATTAAATATGAGCAGCAATACCCGCCAACTGATATTACAACGTTGCTTCGAAGCAATACAGAACCAAGGTTTTGAATTACTTCGTACAGACAAAGAAATCATTCGTCTGAAAATTACCAAAGGAGCCTTTTATCACTACTTCCCAAATAAATTGGAATTAGGATATGCGGTAATAGACGAAATATTGATACCTCAGTACTCGAAAAAATGGGAGACCCTGCTTTCCATTAAAACAAACATTGGTAATACTATAGTTAATTTACTGGAAAATGAAAAAAACCAAGTAACAGAAAAAAGCATCAAACGCGGAGATATCCTTTATAATTTGATGGTCGAAATGAGCCATATTGATGACGTATTCAGAGAAAAACTGGAAAACGTCCATGATATGCAAGTAACCATGTTGCAAAGAGCAATCCTTACAGGAAGAGCTTCCGGTGAATTTAAAAACACCATGGACGCCAGGTCTTTAGCCATGAATATTATTGGCGGTCTGATTGGCTGCTACTCCATAGCAAAAGTGAGAAATTCAAAAGATGTTTTCACTGCCATGATTAGTACACTACAAAAACAAGTGCGAGAATCATTAGTGATGGATGCATCAACCAATGAAAACTCATTGGTCAATCGATCTGGTAACTCAAAAGTAGATTTAGCATTTAATGATAAAGTAGCATTTATCGACTCGGATTCAAACAATAATTCCTACTCCGAAGAAAATGGAACTGCCTCATCGTCAGCAACCACAACTACAATTGCACCAAAACCAACTAAATCGGCAAACATCAGTTCCAGCGCATCCTCGCCCACCGAAATAAAAACGGAAGAAACTCCTAAGTTAAAACCAGCCGTAGCGCCAACTTGGATAGATCCTACTAGTCCAGACTATAAGCAACCAAAACCTTTCCCTGCATTGGACTTAGAAACCAAAAAAGACCCAACACCCTCTCGAACTCGTTTCTCTTGGTTCTCTAAAAAGAAATAATGTTGTCGTACCTTAAACCTGCTCAATACAGCAGACAAACCCTAACCATATTTTGGGGTGTACAAATTCTCAATTTTTTAACTATATCCAGTCATTGGGTTCTATCAACTTCTACTTTACCGTTAAATTCAATCCTAAGACTATATGTTTTTACCGCTTCATTGCCGGTATTGCTTTATCATTTTAGTAAAAACATATTCCAAATAACACTATCAATTGTAGTTTTATTGTATTATATGGCATATGTACCATTTTTTAGTGATTTAAAAATTCTTTACTATATAATTACATTACTAGCTTTCGTAATTAACGCTAAGAGCTTTTTAAATTTTCAATTTAAAAGCTTTAATAAACATCACCTAATAGCTGGAATACTAATACTAACCTTTAACATTTGTACTAACTGGTTCAGTAATTTTAATTATTTACAACTACTCTACTCAGGTTGGATTCATGGTGATACACTGTGGTTAACATCTTTAGCTGCCATGTATAAAACATACAATGTTATATCAATAGGCGTCGATGGTCTACTACCAACTATTTACCACTCATTCACCTTAAAAGTATACGCAGGTCTATCTATTGTTTCTGGATTAACTGTTATTCAAATAATGTCTATGTTTCATCCGGTTGCTGCTACAACCGTTTTGTTTCTAACAATAGCTATTACGATTAAGTCCGTCCGACCCAACTTTACTATTACAGTTTTCATTCAATATCTTTTAATCTATTTTTTAACATATGGATTCTTTATTTATAGGACCGTTAATACAACATATGATTTTTTTTGGTCACAATCTATGTTTCTAGGAAGTGTGCTTTTTCTACTTAATATTAACTTGCTAAATAATTATATTGAAAAAAAACAACACAAAATAATATTTCTAATAATAGTTGTTTCAATAATAATTGCACAAACCAAGTCAAATATTGGTGTAATTAATATAATTTTAATCGGAATGGTGACGTTTCTTCATTTTAACAAAGATATATTAGTTATATCCTTCTATTTAATAATTATAGTTTCATGCTCTATAATTTTATATCCTGTTTACACACAAAATATATCATCTGATAGCACAACTTATAGCTTCGCCGAAGCTATCATCAAATATGAGTCTTTGCTTCCTAGATTTGGCATATATAACAAAACCCTTAGAATTATTTATTATAGTATTATATTTTATCTTCCATATTCATTTTATATTTATCAAATTAAAAAACTAAACCGTAAATTGATTTCTAACAATGCACTACATTTAACAATACATTTGACTTTTGTCATTAGCATTGTCTTTAATTACTTTTTTTCAATTGGATTTGATACGTTTTATTTTACAGGACCAAATTTATTTTTTTCTGTTATTGGTATAACATCCTTAGTTAATATAAATTCTAAATTTCTCAAATTCATACCACTTTCTACAACCATAATAATTGTTTATTCCTTATCAGACATGTGGAGAATGGGAAACAAATACAATCCACATAACTACATATACAATTATTTAAATGTGGATGAACGTCAAAAATCAAAAAAACTAATAAATGACCTTTTAGCCATTAAATCTAATCCACATAATATTGTTGACTATAATTTTAACAATTTACCGACCCATAATTTTTCTAAATATCAAACAACTATGCTAGTTCCTGCACTAACTGAATGCGTTACAGTGGGACATGTGCCAGAAGGTCGTTTTTATGGTGATAAACCGTACAGTATACCATATAAACTAAAACTCCCCAAATCACCCATTAATATTCTTGAATTAAAAAGAGATTAACGTTATATAGTATGTACTCACAAAACAAATTAAGAATTTTCTACTATGTAGAATTATTATTATTAATTCTAATTTCCATACATTTCTTTCTTTCTACTTCTAATATTCATATAATTAGTCTGTTTAAATTAATTCTATTTACATTAAGTGTGCCATTGTTTTATTTGAAGTTTGCAAAAGAATTACATTCCACTATACTAATAACCGTAACTCTAATTTTATTCTTCCTAATTACGGCTAATTTGCCATTTTTAATGTGGATTTATTATTTGTACGTCAGTTATATAATTTTAACTTCAAAGTTTGAAAAAATTGGTAAAATTGAAAATACATATATCTTAACCGGATTGCTAATTGTTATTTTAAGTGTTGGTACGAATTGGATTGGAAACTTCAATTATCTAGATTTACTATACAGAGGATGGGTGCATTTAGATTCTATTTGGCTAACCACCATTTCTGCAATGTATAAAAACTACAATACTAATACATTAGGAATTGATGGTTTAGTGCCTTTAACTTATCACACATTTTTACATAAAGTATATGCCGGTATTTCAGTAATATCTGGCTTAAAATCAATCGAGGTTTTCTCACTATTTCACCCTATAATAGCACCAATAGTTTTTTTTTCAGTGTTATATTATAGTATATATTATTTTACAGGAAAAATAAATAGTTCAACATGTTTTAACTCTACATTGTTGTTTTTTTTCTTATACTATTTTTTTCCATATCGAAGTGTAAATATTACACTAGATATTTTCTTGTCTGAATCGATGTTTTTAGGAACAATACTATTAATGTTAGGATTACTTTTAATCAACCAATATATTAAACTTAACAACAACCTTTCACTATTATTATATTGTATAATTTCAATAATAATTATTCCATCAAAATCAAATGTTGCTGTAGTAAATTTATTGATTATTTGGTGTTTTTACTTTTTAAATTATAAAAATTTAAAACTCCTTTTTATATCAATAATTCTTTCTATTATTACATATTTAATTATTCAATCCGTTGTTGTTTCTGTTTCTTCAGTTTCACCCAGCACATTTAAATTTGCAGATACTATTTTAACTTTTGAATCATTACTTCCAAGGGTTGGTATTTCACAACCAATACTAAGGGTTATTTATTTTACAGTAGTTTTTTACTCGTCTACTTTTTTGTTTTATCTTTTATATTTCAAAAATTATAGAATCCATCAGTGGAATGACATAAGGTTTATCGCCGTTTCCATTACATTGGCAATGAGTGTTGTTTTTAATTATTTCTATTCTATTGGATTTAATACATTTTATTTCACTGGTCCGGTAATATTATTTAGTTTAATTGGTATTAGTTCACTAATTGAATTTAAACCCATAAGATTTAAATACCAAGTAGCCATTGTTTCGTTTATTGCGTTATACTGTGTCGCAGATTTAATAAGAATGGGTCATCCATCTAATTGCAACAACTACGTGTACAATAGAATTTCAAACAATCATAAAAACTATAAAAGTAAAGCGTTTATCGATAAACTAATGTCGGTGAAACCGGGAAAAGATATAGTTGTTCATTACAATGTCGATAGCTTAGATCACGGCGTCTATGGAAAAGAAGCTGTTCCATTTATAGTTTCTGCTTTGACCGAATCCGTCACGATTGGACATGTACCCAAATACGACTTTTATGGTCACGGAGATTATAGAAAATCGTACAAAGTAATCCTGCCCAAAAACTACAAAATCATCAATTTAAATGATTCCACTACTTCAGGACAATAGTAGTCCTCTTGTTTACGTTGAAAATAGTCAATTCCAACTTTAAACATGGAAAGCTGACCATCTTCATTGTACTCCTATGTCTTTTATCAAACAAAGTGCTGATGAATCAATCAACACTTTTTAACACTTGAAAACCTAACACCTCTCCTGCCAATTCCAGGCATCGCGCATCATTGTATGGAGGTCACGTTTTGACTTCCATCCCAAAACATCGTTTACTTTCTTTGTATCGGCCCAAACTGCCACAACATCCCCTGCCCTTCTTGGTCCCACAACATGCGGTACTTTCTTGCCGGTTGCCTCTTCAAACGCTTGAATTACCTCCAACACAGAAGAACCATTACCCGTTCCTATGTTAAATAATTCAAACTGACTATTTGAGTTATCAAATCCAGTAACTCCTGCAGTACCATAGTCATCTATTAAACCTGTACTCTTCGCAAACAATCGATCTGCCGCAGCCACATGAGCTTCGGCCAAATCCATAACATGTATATAATCGCGAATGCAAGACCCATCCGGAGTGTCATAATCGCCTCCATGAACCGTTAAACACTCTCGAATACCTGCAACAGTTTGAGTCAAATACGGTATCAAGTTATTAGGAACCCCCAACGGCAATTCCCCAATCTTTCCACTTTCATGCGCACCTACCGGGTTAAAATAACGCAAACACTGCACATTGCACCAACTGTTATCACGCAAAATCACTTCTCCCATCTGCTTTGTGGCACCGTAGGGACTTGCCGCAGGCCTGGTCTCCGTTCCTTCTTTCACCGGCATTTCCTTCGGCTCGCCATATACCGTACAACTGCTGCTGAAAACCAAGTTGTTTAATCCAACCTGCTTCATCACCTCCAACAAACTAATTAAACCACCCACATTGTTTCGATAATACATCAAAGGCTTCTCTACACTCTCTCCCACAGCTTTATACGCCGCAAAATGTATCACAGCACTTACATGATTATCTATTGTTATTTTCTCAATAGCCCCCTGATTTAAAACATCCTCCTCATAAAACACAGGTTCGTAGCCAATTAACTCCGTTAATGCCGATAATACTTCTATCCTTGAATTATTTAGATTGTCTACAATTACCGGTTTATAACCCGCCTCGTGCAAACAAACCACCGTGTGAGATCCAATAAAACCAAGACCCCCAGTTACCAAAATATTTCCTTTTGTGCTCATTTCTTAATCCTCCATTACTTCAATACAAGCCTCAGAAACTAACTTATACCGCTGTCCTGTTCCGCTACAAACAGCTATTCCATCGGGACCAAATTGCAACTTCTCTCCATAGGCGCTCATCCATCCAATCTGCCTACAAGGGTTTCCAACAACCAAAGCATACGCCGGCAAATCCTTATTTACCACAGCACCCGCCCCAACAAAACTGTATTCCCCCAATCGAACCCCACAAACGATAGTGGCATTCGCACCAATTGTTACCCCTTTTTCCAATACCGTTATACGATACTCATCCTTCCTTTCCACTCCAGCCCTCGGATTTACAACATTCGTAAACACCATGGACGGACCCAAAAAACACTCATCCCCAATTTCTACCCGATTGTAAACACTTACATTGTTCTGAATCTTAACCCGATTTCCAATTCGTGTCTTGTTATCAATAAATACATTTTGACCGATATTACAATTTTCGCCGATAACCGCGGTGGGCATTACATGACAAAAATGCCAAATCTTCGTTCCTGCTCCAATCTGCGCGCCTTCATCTACAACCGAGGAAGAATGAACAAAATACTCCTTTTCCATACTATACAAAAGATACACGCAAATTAACCCCTTTTCCGCTAAACGCTTGTTTCCATTTATACACGTTTAACTTAAGAATAATTAAACTTATTAAAACACCACTCCTTTCACAATATATTAACGGAAAAAGACAGCTTCCGAGAAACAAGGCCTTAAATTTTTAAAGGGTATTCATGAAATAGGAAAGGAACCATCAACCATTCAATGGCGATAGTTCCTCAACGTTATCAATTAAAAATATTAAATTCCAAATAGGCCTAACAACCAATAACAAAGAGCCGCTACAATAGCACTTACAGGAATAGTAATCAACCAAGCTACCAGTAAATTCCCTGTTACACCCCAACGAACCGCACTTAAACGCTTCGTTGCACCAACCCCGATAATGGAACCCGTAATGGTATGCGTAGTACTAACAGGAATACCCATTTGCTCCGTCATAAACAAAGTAATGGCACCCGCTGTCTCCGCACTTACACCCTCTAACGGAGTAACTTTAGTAATACGTGTACCCATCGTCTTAACGATTTTCCAACCACCACTCATCGTACCCAATCCAATCGCTGTATAACAGGCCAACGGTACCCAATTCGGCAACTCTTTGAAATCGCCAATATTTCCACTAGCAATCAACGCCGCACCTATAATACCCATAACTTTCTGGGCATCATTACCTCCGTGTCCAATAGAAAATGCCGCACTACTTAACAACTGCAACTTCTTAAACATATTAGCCATACGGTTAGCTGTAGGTTTTCTAATCTGCTCACACCAGATGTAACTCAACATAAAAATTAGCACTAAAACCCCAATGCAATACATTAATATGCGGTTATCGGCTTTGTTCAATTCCTTTCCTAAATCTTTCTTGGCATCCACTTTAAAAGATTTTGCAAATTTGTCGTAATTGTCTATCCTGCGAACACCCAATATATTTGCACAAGCATGCGCTATAGAATCCGCTCCTAATTCCCGATACATTGCAAAATATGGCTTACACGAGTCCAATAAAGCCAAATTTGCTTCGTATATAGGCGTCAGAGACTCATCGTAGTAAGCATCTTTTTTTAATTTTTCTAACTTCAACTTTCGAGAAAGAACATCCTTCAATTTGCCCGCCTCGATATATTCTAAATCAATAGTATCAGCAATTCTACCAGCAATAACATCTCCACCTACCTCATCAAAATCACCAGTAAACGTTTTTGCCAGTGAATAATGAGCCTTAGCTTTTTCCAACTTTTCCTTCACTTTTTCATCATCAGGATGCTTTGCTAGCTCTTTTTTATACTTATCAACTTTAAAAAACTTTTGCAGGTTTTCTTCTAACTTCTGCTCACGGAACATACCAAACATCAACCACATTCCCAAGGTAGCCAAACCAATGATGGCTAACTTACCCCATGTGTTTCTACGAATAGTAACCAATGTGATAAACGTAGAAATCAGCATACCTATCAACGGAGCTAAGAAAATAAACATTACCGTCTTTGAGATTTTATCCGCTTCGATAATATCTCCAAACGGCATGTAGCCCTTTGTTATGTACGCATGCGTAACCGCAGCTCCTGCAAAACCTCCAATCAACGTATGGCTGGACGAACTTGGAATACCATACCACCACGTTAATAAATTCCAAAAAATGGCCGCAACCAAACCCGCTAAAATAACTGGCAACGTGATGTACGTATCAACCACAGTCTTAGCAATGGTGTTGGCCACCGCGTGATCTTTAAAAATAAAATAAGCAACAAAATTGAAAAATGCCGCCCAAATAACCGCTTGCAAAGGTGTCAGTACCTTAGTACTTACTACCGTAGCTATTGAATTTGCCGCATCGTGAAAACCATTAATGTAATCAAACACCAATGCCAACACAATGATGACAATGACCATCGTAGACATATTCCTTGCTTACGCGTATTTAACAATAATGGTCTCAATAACATTTGCTACGTCCTCACATTTATCCGTAGCAACCTCCATAACCGTGTAAACCTCACGCTTACGAATTAACTCTTTAAAATCATTCTCCGTATCAAACAATTGCTTAATGCTCATGTCAAATACATTGTCCGCATGATTCTCTAAACTATTCACTTTCACCAAACTTTCCATAATCTTCTCTGGACGTTTCAACTCTCGCAACTGCATTACCGCTCTTCCAATTTCAGCACTTCCATGCATAATTATCTCCGCTAAACTCTGAATTCCAGATTCCAATGGACTAACCCCATGAAACTGCATCTTCTTGCACGAAGCATGAATATAATCCGCAACATCATCCATCGCTGTTGCCAAATAATGGATATCCTCACGATCAAATGGTGTAATAAAGTTCTTGCCCAACTCCTGGAAAATCTGATGCGTAATCTCATCATTCTTATGCTCATAGTCTTCAATCTGTTTACTAATATTTAAACGATTGTTAGGGTCGGTTTCAAATACAAATTGGTGAAGTAACTTTCCCATTTCAGTTACATTTTGAGCAGTTTGCTCAAATAATGAATAAAATACTCTGTCCTTAGGTAGGAAAATACTCAGAATGTTGTTGAGTGCCATAGCTTTAGTTTTAATCCACACAAAACTACCACCATCGTACCACTTATGAATTCTGTTAATCCATATTTAACACAAACTTAACATTGGAAGAAATGCCGATCGTAAACCGAAGATAAAATCCAACTAGAATTTAAGTCTTCTACTACTAAATACTGTAAACGTGTATAAACGATTAAAAGCATTTAATTTCCGATTCCTAATCACACTCAACAAGAGTTTTGCTACCATAAATTCAAGTTCATGCAAAACGAAATCAACACACTAATTGCTCTAGCTGACTCTACTTTTCAAAACAAAGAGGTAACGAGGAAAGAAATACTCGAACAAATACTTCGATGCGAGTACCTTCTCACCTACATTCAAAAAGCCGAAAGAAAAAACCATATTTCCACAGCACAAAAACTCCATTGCGAGATACAAGTACTCTCGCTATTAGCCTCGTTGGAAAAAATACTAAAGAGAACTTTCGATTCCAAAATCGAAAGAAAAACTATGCCTAAAAAAACTATTTCAGAACGTCACGCGAAATAACAACGCGTTGAACCTCACTGGTTCCTTCGTAAATCTGAGTAATTTTCGCATCGCGCATCAAACGTTCTACGTGGTATTCCTTTACAAAACCGTAACCACCGTGAATTTGAACCGCCTCTACTGCAGTCTTCATCGCTACCTCAGAAGAGAACAACTTCGCCATTGAGCTTGCTCTGTCATAATTTAAATGCTGATCCTTCATCCATGCAGCCTTTAAACACAATAAGCGCGCAGCCTCAATTTCAGTTGCCATATCAGCCAACTTAAATGCAATGGCTTGGTGATTCATAATTTCAGTACCAAAAGCCTTACGCTCTTTGCTATACTTTAAACTTAACTCGTAAGCGCCACTAGCAATACCTAATGCCTGTGCAGCAATTCCAATTCTACCTCCACTCAACACTTTCATCGCAAACTTGAACCCAAATCCATCTTCACCAATTCTATTCTCCTTGGGAACTTTAACATCTTGGAACATAATGCTATGGGTATCGCTACCACGAATGCCTAATTTGTCTTCTTTCTTGCCCACAGTAACTCCTGCCCACTCCTTTTCAACAATAAAAGCATTGATTCCTTTATGACCTTTTGCCACATCGGTTTGTGCAATCACAATATAATAACTCGCCGAATTACCATTAGTAATCCAATTCTTGGTTCCATTTAAAACATAATAATCGCCTTCTTCAAAGGCCGTGGTACGCTGACTTGTAGCATCACTGCCCGCTTCAGGTTCGCTCAATAAAAAAGCACCGATTTTTTGACCTGTAGCCAATGGAACTAAGTACTTCTGCTTTTGATCTTCGTTGCCAAAAGTCTCTATCCCCCAACAAACCAAAGAATTGTTTACACTCATACAAACACTAGCAGATGCATCAATCTTGGAAATCTCTTCCATGGCCAACACATAACTAATCGTGTCCATTCCACCACCACCGTACTTAGGGTCTACCATCATACCCATAAACCCTAATTCACCCATCTTCTTTATCTGCTCAGCAGGAAATTTCTGGTGCTCATCGCGCTCAATTACACCCGGCAATAATTCCGTTTGTGCAAAATCTCTGGCAGCTTGTTGAACGGCCAAATGTTCCTCAGTAAGCTCAAAATTCATCATGTTAATTATCTAGTTTATTTCGTTTTTGCAAATTTACGCGGCTAAAAACGATTTTCCTCATTTAGCCACAAACTAATTCCTTTAACCAACTTAATTTATTGGTTATCTCTCCATTCGTAAACCCACTGAGCCTGTATCATCTCCAAATACCCTTCCGTACAAGCCTCTCTCGTTCCGGCAAAATTAGGAATCTCCAATACCCATTCTAATAAATCTGTGAATCGGATACGGTAAATCTGTGTTTCTCCAAACGCATCGCCAAATCGCTCATAAAGCTTCATCGCAATATCCTCAAAATCCGTCCATTCTATTGGTGGTTCGTACATATACTTTTCTTTTAATGTCCAATTATTCCCGATTGATCAGGTATGATTACGCGCAAATTGCCATCCTCTCCCAATTTACACTGACAAGCTAATCTGCTGTTATACTTCGGATTACGTGCCCTGTCTACATATTCTTCCTCGCGGTCACTCATCTCGGGTAATAAATCTTCACCCTCTTCAACATAAACATGACACGTGGAACAACCACAAACGCCACCGCAATTATGATTCAAATGAATATCGTTGTCCAAAGCAACCTCTAATATAGATTCGCCTTCCTCGATACTTACCGTAACCGATGGTTTGCCTTTCTCTTCAAAATCAAACGTTATAGTGCCCATAATACAATCGCGAAAATAACACATCTCTCTCCCAAATGGTTTGCTATTTTTCCATGAACAATACACTATCTTTGCAAACAAGTTCTATGATTTCAAGAAGACTGGTGAGAATTAAAGCGCTACAAGCCCTATACGCTTGGCAACAAAGTAGCGAAAACAGCACCCAAGAGGCTATCAACCTACTCAAAAAAGACATTGCAAACTTTCACAACGTTTATCTATTTCTCCTCGATTGGCCTTACCAGCTATCCCAAGCACTGCAAGAAAAAGTAGAAATCGAAAAAAGTAAATTTTATCCAGACAACGATAAAATTAGACAATTACAACTTCTTAGCCGCATTAGCGGAATAAAACACCTACACCGCGAAGTTTCCGCATTGATGCCAATAGATTTTCCATTTCATTGGGACGACATCAAAAACCAAGCAGAAGAATGGTACAACCTAATACTTCAATGGCCAGAAACCAAAGATCTAAACATCTTTGATGAACCACCAATATCCCTGCAAATCCCATTTTTAAAAACATTTTTCGAAGAATTCATCAATCGTTCCGAATCCTTCAACCAGTCGCTCGAAGAAATTTATCCTCGTTGGTCCGATGATGATCCTTTTGTTTATCGCGAAATCGTAAAAACCATAGAATCCCTTAAAGAATCTGGGGAAATTACCGTCCTCTCCGCTCCGTTAAATACATCAGAAGAAGTAGAAATGGCGATGAGTCTAGTGCTCACATCGGCGAGAAATAGCAAACAATACGAACAACTAATTTCAGAAATTACAGATAATTGGGACCCATCTAGAATTGCTAGCATCGATCTTATAATAATTAAATTAGCCATAACCGAATTCTTGCACTTCCCAGAAATACCGCCCAAGGCCACCATCAACGAATATTTAGAAATAACCAAAAACTATTCCACCCCGAATAGCTCAAAATTTGTTAACGGGATCCTCGATAAATTGAAGAAAAACCTCGAAACCCAAGGGATGATCAAAAAATCCGGCAGAGGTTTGATTAATAAATAATTCATCCTGCGTATTTTTGAACTATGCGCGCACAACAAATATTGTGGATTATCCCCGTGTTACTGATTGCCTCATGCAACAGTTCTGGCAATGATGCTAATAACGATTCCAATAGTGAATCTGCCGAAAACACTATAGAATCTGCAAATACCGCAACTTCTGACAATCCCCAAAACGAAGCTCAAACCGTCCTCGGTGATGTTCAATTTAAGGATACACTCTTCATGTTTG
>CAYUNO010000029.1:0-15683 GCA_964446075.1 uncultured Flavobacteriaceae bacterium
GATTAGGAAGCCGCTTAAGACAAAAAATAGAGAAACACCGATATGGAACTCGTTTACTAGTCGAAGGACTTCGGGGTGTAATTGCGCCCGCCAGTATTTTCGATTATGGTAAATAAATACCAGTGAGGCGGCGATTGCCCGGATTCCAGTAAGTGCATCAAAGCGCATGGTAGTATTGTGTGCAAATATGCTCTTTTGGATTTACTGAAGGAAGATTATTTTAAGAGAATTAATTTTCCGAAAAATCCGATTGGAATTTTCTATTGTTTGTTTTGTTGAAATTCAAGTTTTTTAATTAATAAATAAAAAATAGTCCCTGCAATAAGCAAGGACTATCGATTTTTATCTTCCAATTTAGTAAAAGAGGTAATTGGAAGTTAACTCAGGGTTTAGGTTATTAAGATTTTTTATTAAATTTATGAGTGAAAATTATACTCTGATCTTTTTCATATCGCAATGCAACAGTCATGGAATTCGAAGTAATATTCGTAAAAATTAAACTGTATTTTTCTTCTGGGCTATAAGCAATTAATAATTCATTTTCTTTACGACTCTCAATGGTAGCGTTCCAAGAATCATCGTCTGTAGATTCATCGTTTTGAGGGCCACCACAAGCCGCGGGTCTATCAGGAGCCGTAGTTATACTTTTTGTGAATTCTATCCATTTTACTAAACTTGTGTCTATAACGAGGTCTAATTGGGTATTTTGATAGTTGGTATAAACCATGTAGCTCAAAGAGTCGCAGTTGCCTTCAGAAGTATCGTCAAAAACAAGTTGATCCCTTCCGTCCCATTCCCAGGTGCCCTCATAAGCTCTGGTTGTAGTTGTGTTGTTATTGTTGTTTGTTGGTTCTTTCTCGCAACTAATCAAGACTAAAGAAATACTCGCTAAAGTAATCATTAGGATAGGCGCAATACGAAATGATTTATTGATAATATAATTCATACTGGCGAAGGTAGTGTATTCATTATTCGATTTAAATACCAAATTTTCGGTATTTAATTGTGAGAATTTAAATTAGTTGTTAAATTAAATTAATTTAATTAGTTTGCCGAAATTAAATTAAAAAATTATGAAAAAAGTACTTTTCTATTCAGTATTTGCAGCTGTAATTGCGGTTGCTTGCGAAAAAGAAATTATTCCTACTAAATCAGAACCTGCAAATGCTAATTTAACTTGTGTTGTTCGATGTAATTTAGATATTACCAATGACACCAATCAATTCGGTAGATATGAACAACAGTTAGATTTTGTCCCCAATGGAACTCGAGTGCATTTTACGGTTTCAGGTAAAGATTTACAAGTAAATCCTGTTAATGGTTACAATTATCAAGACGTTGTTGTTACTGGGGTAGTGGGTGATAATGGCGAGTTGAAAATGTCAATACCTGTTGGCGCCAGCGGAAGTAATGTTTTAATTCAAGGGGATGAATTTGAAGCAGATTTTACGTACTTGGATTATGACAGAGACAACAAACCAATAAGTACGTACAGAAAAGAAGCCTTTAAACTAAATTCATTGAATTTAGTATTAAAACCAGGTTTTAATACTTTGCAAAATTTAAATTATGTTAAGAAATAAATCGCATGAAAAATAAATTTTTTGGGTTTATATTAAGCAATATTTTTTTGTTAAATATTGCATTTTCACAGACTGAAACCTCAACTCGGTTACCTCAAGCAGGAAATTTGAGTTTTGGAATAAATGCTGTTCCAATTTTATTGTGGATGGGAAATACTTTAAATGGTAATGTCAATAATAATGCTATCGAAGATGAGAAGTTTTTTGATAATGTTGGTCCATTAGTTACTTTGAGATACGTTAGTGATCCATCCACGTTCTTTAGAATGACTTATTTAGGTGGCAGAAATATTTCGGAGAAGCAAAATTTAGTTTGGAACAATGCAATGCCAAATGACCCCGATAATTTGGTTACCGATAAGATGATAAGAACGGATAACTTTTGGGGTTTAGGAGTTGGAATCGAGAAGAGGAAATCAAATGGAAACTTACAGGGTTATTTTGGTACTGATTTATTTTATACACGTAATAACAGTAAAACTGAATTTCAGTATGGAAACGGTCACAGCATTTCTAATCAGAGTCCAACAAGCACTTATGATTTTGACAATCGATTGAGTAGATCAGCAAATACAAGAACTATTAAAACGTCCGAAGGAACAGATAATACGGTGGCAATAAGGGCTTTTGTGGGTGCGGAATATTTTTTCGCTAAAGGAATGTCTCTTGGTGTGGAGTATGGATTAAGTTTTGCCTACAGTCGTCAAAAAGAAGGTTTTATACAAACAGAAACTTTTAATGCAGCAACAAATTCAATAATGACGGGAGTACAAAGAACTGGTTCAAAATCTCAATATTCAGACGGATTGGACAATCAGGGAGGTGCTATTTCGTTGAATTTTTATTTTTAAATTAAAACGAAAAAATTTTAAATATTTAAAAATCCTCGATTATAAATCAGTCGAGGATTTTTATTTGGAAAACTTATTTCATTATTGCTTGATGTCAAATCAAGTTTTTGATTATTACTAGAATTGAATCGCATAAGATACTACAGTAGGTGGCTTTGATGGCTGTTTTTTCGTGCGGGGTTGGCAAGTAGGTTGTTTCTTTGGCTTGTGTGTAGGTTTAGATAATTCTAAAATTGAAATTATATATTGGGATAGGAGTTTTTACTCACTCGAAATTAGCGGAATTTTTGTTTCTTTGGAGTGTCCGTTTAGATTAGTTAGACATCGGTAATCTAATGCAGTTATTAAAAAAGTACGTTACTGACATACGTTTTTGGTTGATTTTCTTCTTCCTAATTCGATTGTATGGAATCACGAATCCACCATTGGATGCGGCGCACAATTGGCGACAGACAACGGTAACCATGGTGGCGAGAAATTACCTTGAAATGGATGACCGTTTTTTATATCCCAGAATTGATGTAGGTGGAGAAAAAACTGGGATTACTGGAATGGAGTTTCCAATCCTCAATTATTTGATTTTTGTAATAGCAAAGATTTTTGGTTACGAACATTGGTATGGTAGAATTATCAATCTAGTTATTTCTACCCTTGGAGTTTGGTATTTCTTTAAAATCATTAAAACGTATTTTTCGCTTAACCATGCGTTTAGCAGTGCCTTGCTGTTATTAGGCTCGATTTGGTTTGCCTATTCTAGGAAAATAATGCCCGATACGTTTGCGGTTTCTTTGGTTTTTATCGGCATTTATTATGGATTGTTGTATTTAACTAAAAAGCAGAATTGGGTTTACTTGTTCGTGTATTTTGTTTTCACCACGTTGGGTATTTTGTCTAAATTACCAATGGGCTACTTGCTAATGGTATTCGCCGTGCCCCTATTTTCAAAAGAGGTATCACTCAAGGTAAAAACAATCTTTATTTCCGTGAATGTAATTTCCATCACCATGGTGGGTTGGTATTATTTTATTTGGGTTCCTTTTTTAACCAATTTTTATGGACTCAAGCATTTTTTCATGGGAAAATCGATGCTTTTGGGGGCTTTGGAAATATGGGAAAACCTATCTCTTGTTTTAGAAAAATACTATTTGGATTCTATTCATGTTACAGGTTTCATTCTGTTTATTGGAGGTTGTATTGTTGCTTTCAAAAACAGAAGAATGCAACCCGTGATTTTATACGTAGTACTATTATGTACTTCTGTATTTTTCTTGCTGATGTTAAAATCAGGCGAAACTTTTGCGATTCATAGTTACTATATAGTGCCCTATGCACCGGTGATGTGCTTTGTGGCGGGATATGCTGCAAGCGGTTTAAAACGAAATTGGATGTATGGAGTTTTGATTGTAGTGGTTTTGGAGAACATTGTAAATTGGCAGCATGATTTTAGAATTAAACCTCAATATGCAAAATTTGAAAATCTAGAAAAAGATTTAGATAAATATGCAAAACGAACGGATTTGATTTTTGTAAATTCAAATGAAGTACCTACGCTGCTGTATTTTGCTCATAGAAAAGGTTGGTCGGATCGGAATGAAAAAATACAACGGACGGAGTATACGGATTCATTACGGGGATTGGGGTTGAAATTTATAGTAATTTCTAAAGAGGCATTTGGATCTAAAATCGAACTCAACTATCCAAAGATAGATTCAACGGAGGTATATGATATTTACCGGTTAGATTAATGTGTAATTTTGAGTTAAATAATAGTATGAATTTTCGATTTATATTTTTAATCTGTTTATTGTCGGTGTTGACTTGTCTGGGGCTTGTTTCATGTGTCAATTCCAATTCTGCTAATTCCATAGATACAGTAGTTGTTAATAAACCAGAAATAAAGGAATCTGGTTGTAAATGTAAACAATCAGACATTGAAACATTGGCTTATAAATTCATTAATGAATTCGATAATGTCCAAAACAATTTAGATTCGGATGTAGCTCGAACCATTTCATTACAAGGAATTCAGGATAATGGTAATTGCACTTGGCAAGTTGAATTTCGTATTTCTTGGCCCTTCGGAAATACGGATGGGGCTCATCCTGATGAGTATATTACAAAGACTGGATTTTGTAATTCCAACCAAGTTTATTTGCAATAAACGAAGGAAAGTTGTGGTCCCGCCGCGAATCGAACGCGGATCTAAAGTTCCGGAGACTTTCGTAGTATCCATTCTACTACGGGACCATCGCCAAAGGCCTGCAAAGATAGGGTCTCGGCGGTAATATTCGGTTACTTACGCCAGAATTTGGCGTACAAGGCACCGATTATTGCATAGGGTGCGATGGCGTCTAAGAAATAGGACCAAATACCGGGTTGCTGGTACCAAATGTAATGGGTGTAGGGCTCGTAAATGAATCCAATAATTCCGATGGTGCAGGCGTACAAAGCACCTTGAAGGATGGAAATTGCGGGAATCAAATCCAGTAAGCCAAATAATAAGAAAACAAGGAGTAGGTCCACCATTAATCCGCGAATCATGTTCAACGACATATCGTTGCGATTGTTTTTGTGGTAGATTAATTGAGCCCAAGGTTTTCCTTCGCTTTCGTTGGCGAACTTTTCGTACTCTTCGGGGGTGCTGCCGGGTTTTGGCATCGGCATAAAATAGCCTCCTTCTTCCAAGTTCATGCTATTTAAAAACTGCATGATTGTGTCTTGTTTGGGCGTGTGAGACTGAGAAGATTGGTGCAGCGGGGATACCGCCCAACTGATGAATTGCCAGACAAATACTACAATGCCAGACAACAGGGTTCTAACGATGATTTTTTTGTTCATAACCCAACAATATTACGAACGGAACATCAAGGATACAAAATTTCTCTTCCGCCAGCGTCAATCCAAAGTGTTGTTTCGCCTTTTAAGGCAAACCAATATCCAGGAAACTCACCGTCACTTATAGCATCGTATTGAATAGGAATGATTTCGTTGTTGAAGGTGTTTACTACTCCCCATTTGTTGTTTTTCTGAACAATGTACAGATTAGGATATTCGCTATTTATAACATCTTGGTATAATGGTGGTAAGCTCCATTCCATGGAAGGAATACACAAAAGTCCTGTACCGGTTGATTTTGTGGCCAACCATTCGTGACTGTTTAATGGTGAGATATTGGATAGTGTATCTTTTATTAGCGGTCTTCCGTTGATATGGGTTATAAATCCACTATTACCAGAATACTCGAAGAGCAAGGTATCGGTTAATTGTTTGTGTTTTGGGGTGGATATTTTCCGAATTATCCGTGTTCCAGCGTGGTACATCAACCACGTTTTCTTTTGTTTCGCAAATACGATACCATCACCATGCAAGCGAAAATCATCAATGTTTCCTTTGATTGGCAAAGTGAATTCCCCTTTTGAGTAATAGAATGTCCATTTTTTGTTTTTCAGTAATGCAATAGTAGCATCTACTAACAATGCTTTTTCGTAAATGGGAGGCAGGATAACTTTCCCGATTGTATCAATTATTCCCCAAAGGTTGTTTTGTTGAATTAATGTATAGGGTTTGCCGAAATCCACGGTTTCGGAGTATTCGGTGGTGCAATTTGCACTATCTCTCCAAACGCAATAACCGGCATTAATTTTACCAAGAAATCTGCCATGCGGCAAAGTGCTCATCGATTCGTAGGCAAAAGGAGTTAACGCATTTCCTGCTGTATCAATTAGGCCCCATTGTCCATTCACTGCCGCTGCACATTTTCCTTTAACCCAAAGAATGGGACTGGATTCGTTTGGACTGTTCTCTGAATTTTGAAATCCAAAATGGGAATATTTTGGTGCACTAATTAGTTTTCCAAATTCGTTAAACAAGGCCCACGTTTTTCCCATTTGAAGTGCACCGCGTTTTTGGGCTGTATCAAATCGTAAATTTTCAAATTTGCATGGGATAAGTTCTTTCCCTTGAGCATTAAGAATTCCCCAACGGCCACCGCGCTGAACAAACGCAAGGTTTGGAGAAAACTGATGGATTAATTCGTAGTTGTTTTTGGTGAACGGTTTGCCATCTTTAGTGATATAGGTGAATTCAATAAGACCAAAGGTATCTTCCATCATTACTAATGCGCAACCTGGGATAAGGGTGGCCCCATTTTCTTGAATTTTATTTGGGTTGTTAAATCGATGAAGCGGGTAGGCTAATTTATACTCGTACTCTAGCCAAGGTTGGAAATTGGCAGAATCTACAAAGCCAAATTTCCCATTTGCTTTTCTTGCAGGAACAGGAATAACCGTGAGGGCTCGTTTTAACAATAAAGCCCTTTCGCGGTATTGACTTTTGGGGTATTGTTGTAAGAAGTTATCGTAGGACTCTACGGTATTTAATTGTTGTGCTGTATTGAATCGAATGGCTTCTGTTTTTTGGGCTATCCAAGTTTTTTGAAAATCGGATGCGTTGGGATAATTTCTTAAAAATTTAGCAAATGCCTCTATGGTTTCTTCGGCCTGCATTTCTTCAAATTCCCACTGCATCAGCGTGTCTTGGGCCATTTTTAACAAGGCCTTGGTTTTTTCTGTTATGGCATAAGTTGGAAGATTGGCTAGTTGATCTCTTCTATTTTTTAGAGCATTTATATTTCGGGAATTAAGGATGGAATCGAATTCTAATTTATCGATATACTCTTCTTGCACATCCAATAATTTCAAATGTGTTTTTACCGATACGGAACTCCAGTTTTCGATGGGGCCAATGATTAATTTTTGAAACTCTACTAACAAGGAGGTGTTCTCTTCGAGGATTTTTAATAGGGCTCTCGCGGAATTTAGATCGAAATTGGGTTGATGTGCAATCCAATCTAAGGTAGCAATTTGTAACAAAGAATCCGTGTTAAGGGCAGTAATTTTGTACTTTTTTTCAATTTTTTTAATTCGATTGGGGTCTTTTACAACACCCCAACAACGCACACTATACAAATATGTTTCGTATGCTGTGGGTTTGCTAACGTCGTTGTTTAAACACAAAGCTATGGCATGCCAAAAAACAGGATTGCTGCTGTCTTTTGTAAGCTGTCTTAATAATAATTTTTGAAGAGCTACCTCCTTCTGGTTATTTTTTATCGCTTTCAGCGCCTTTTTAATAGGATCTGCTTGCAGACAAGGTGCAGTAATTAGAGAAAAAATAAGTAAGAATATACTGGCAATTGTGTGGTTTAAACGCAGGGTTTTGTTTGCAAAGGATTTGTCCATGAAATGACCAATCACTAAAGACCTATCAACGCGTAATGCGTTGATTCTAGTTACTTGAACGGGATTGTATCTTGACAGCTGCTTCAAAAGATCGACAAAAATAAAGGTTTCTATTAATAGGGTAAGAGGGTATAAAATTTAATAGGGTGGGTGTATGGGCTTGTTATTCAAAATCATTTCAATTTGATCCATAACATCGGAAGTCAGTAAAGGAACTACTTCGGTAGCTTGTAATGTTTCTTGTAGTTGTTGAGGTTTAGTAGCACCCAGTATAACTGTAGAAACGTTTGGATTTTTCAGGCACCAAGCTACTCCCAATTTAGGCAAACTGGTTCCAATTTCATTGGCAAGAGTTGATAGGTTATCTACAATTTTGTGATTTTGGTCTTGTAATAATCGTTCGGCCAACCATCCCAATTCTCCTCGATTCAAACGGGCATTGGGGTCGGTGTTATTTTTATATTTTCCTGTTAAGAAGCCACTTGCAAGAGGACTCCAAATGGTAGTTCCCAAACCGGTAGTTTTGTAAATTTGGCTATACTCTACTTCAACTTTATCCCTAACTAACATATTGTATTGGGGTTGTTCAACTACGGGGCCGATTAGATTATATCGTTGAGCCACTGAATGAGCCTCCATGATTTCTTGTGCACTCCACTCGGAGGTTCCCCAATACAGAATTTTACCTTGAAGAATTAATTGGTGCATGGTCCACACGGTCTCTTCAATGGGCGTTTCTTTATCGGGTCTATGGCAAAAGTACAGATCTAAATATTCAGTTTTTAGTCGTGTTAATGCTTGATTACACGCTTCCACAACATGCTTTCTGTGAAGACCTTTTTGGGTAGGTACTTTGGCACCAGCACCAAAGAACACCTTGGAGCTAAGGATGTAGGAATCGCGCGACCAAGTTCTTTTGGATAAGATATCGCCCATTACGCGTTCACTTTCACCGGCTGCATATACCTCGGCGTTATCGAAAAAATTAACTCCGGCATCGTAAGCCATGTCCATGAGTAATTCCGATAATTTGTAATCAATTTGATTACCGAAAGTTATCCAAGATCCGAAACTAAGCTCACTTATAGGCAAGCCCGTTTTCCCCATTCTTCTGTACTCCACGGTTTAACTTTAGAAATTCAAAAAAGTTTTATGGTAATAGCTCTTGCGCGCAGGGGAGCAAGCTTTTTTTTGTGATCCACAGGAAGAGGCTACAATAATTATGGCCAATGCAATGAGTAACTTTTTCATCTAATATTTTAATTGTAAGTACAAAATTTGGTAAGTTTAATTTGTACAAAGGTAGAACGCAAGAAGTGAGCCATTTCTTGTGTTTGTTGACAAAGTAAAAAGTGTAAACTAGGGAGTACAATCGATAATAATGTACTGCGTTAATGTTTAGCCAGTGAATGTTAATTCCCCAAAAATTGATTGAAAGGGATGAAGGATGAGTTGGGCAATTAAACGCCCGTAAAGAACAATTAATGAGTATTGTTCTTTTGCTTGTTTTTGCTGATGCCGTAGGCAATTGCGCCCGCAACAACGAGGGTGATTCCACCATCAACGGGTACGGCCACGTCCTGCACATCGTCATCAAATCCTGCTTGTGCAAACAATGAAGATGTAATAGTAATTAAGCCAATTAAAAACAACTTTTTCAACATGATGCAAATGTAATAAAATGTAAAGAATTATCTACATTGTATTTAGATTATTCAGTTTTAGATTGAAAAATCACGTTGGCAATAACTCCAATGATAACTAGGCCTACCCCTATGAACTGGAGTGGTAGATAGGTTTCGTGAAAGAGGAAGATACCAAAGGATAGGGACCAAAGTATTCCGGTGTAACTAACCGCGGAGACGGTGGATGTTTTTTCAGATTGGTAGGCACGGGTCATGAAATACTGTCCGGCTTGAGTGGATATTCCTGTGAGTAACAGCCAAATCCAATCGGAAGATTGCGGCCAAATCCAAGCTTGATTGAAAATTGGAATGGAAATTAGGGATAATGGCAGGGTTACAAGGGGAAAGTAGAGAACAACCACATTTGGATTTTCGATATTTTTTAATCGGCGAATGGTATTATAAGCAAAAGCGGAAAACAGTGCTCCGCCAATGCCTGCGAATATTCCTGAAGTGGTAATTTCAGTAGATAGTCCATTAACCACGGTAACGCCCAGCATACAAATCGCGAAGAAGACATAGCTTATTGGGTGGTTTTTTTCATCTCCCAGTGCCACGGCAACTAACGTTGTGAGGATGGGACTCAGGTAATGAATAACGGTGGCGTTGCCCAAGGGCATTACTTGTAAGGTGTAGAAATAACAGAATAAACCCAATGATCCAAACAGTCCCCGCAGTAACAGCATTTTGGGATTCTTCCCCCAAGGGTTTTGTTTGGCTTTGGCTAAAATGAAACTGCTGAGAATGATTTGAACCACGGCTCGAAAAAACACCACTTCGCCTACAGGCATTTGGTGGACAAATTTTACGGAGATATTCATCACGCCAAAAGAGATGCTTGCGAGCAACATAAGGACTACTCCTTTGGGGATTTTCATGGTTGCAAAGGTACGTTGGCGGTTCTTGCGATTTTCCGTAAAATCAAAATTTTTAGTTGCGAAATTTCGTAAGTACAACCCATAGGAATTCAATAGTTTGCGTCTTGATGACTGTTATAGAAATGCTCCAAGGTGCCGGCGAATTGCTGTTGTGGATTTTTTTGGCCGATTTAACTACTGGGTTTGTTCATTTTTGGATGGATCAGTATGGAAAAGAAGATATGCCCTTTGTAGGCAAGATGGTGATTGAGATTAATATTCTCCATCATCAAGACCCGCGCCACATGACAAAACGTAATTATTGGTTTTTAACAAAAGCAAGTTGGTTGTTGGGGGTAATAATTTATACCGTTTCTGTTTTGGTTACGGGTGAGTTTTCATGGAAGTTGGCAATATTTTTATGTTATGCGGCTCAAGCGAATGTGTTTCATATGTGGGCTCATCGAACAGTACAGGAAAATGGAAAATTCATAACATTTTTGCAGCGGATGCGATTGATACAATCGCCAAAACATCATGCTGGGCACCATATCGCACCGTATGACAGACAGTTCTGTATTTTAACCGATTGGTTTAATCCCATTTTGGAGAGAATTTGGTTTTGGGAAGGAGTAATTGGATTTTTTCGTTTATTTGGAATTCAACCTGTTGCTGGTAGCAACATTCGTCAAAACGTTTAACTGATAAAAATCGGATAAGGGACTGACAATTATCAGTAATTAGAGGTTGGCTGCCTAATACTTTTGTTGGCAATTATGCCAATTTATCAGCGAGCGGGTTCAATACCCAAAAAACGACATACGGTTTTCAGGCAACCCAACGGGGAATTGTACCATGAGGAACTTTTTGGAACTGAAGGTTTTTCAAGTACTTCGTCTCTATTATATCATTTAAATCCGCCAACGATGGTGAAGTCCATTGGGGATGCCGTGGATTTTCGGCCAAAAATTGCGGTAGAAGACAACTTGAAATGCCTTAGTTTTAAGGGTTTTGATGTTGAGCCTACGGGTGATTATTTGCAGAGTAGGAAAGTTTTTTTTGTTAATGACGACATGCAGATTGGTATTGCTAGACCAACCCAGAGCATGGAAGACTATTTCTTTAAAAATTCTGACTCCGATGAGCTGTTGTTTGTTCATGAGGGTGGCGGAGTGTTGCATACTATGTATGGTCAAGTACCATTTGAGTATGGGGATTATGTAATTATTCCGCGGGGTACGGTTTATCGATTATCCTTTAATGATTCCAATAATCGATTGTTGTTTATTGAATCACACAGCCCAATTCGGTCGCCAAAGAGGTATCGAAATGAATTTGGACAATACTTAGAACATTCGCCTTTTTGCGAGCGCGATTATCGATATCCTGAAAATTTTGAAACCATCGACCAAAAAGGGGATTTTTTGATTCAAATTAAAAAAAGGGGATTGATTTATCCGTATGTATATGGTAATCATCCGTTTGACTTAATAGGGTGGGATGGTTATAATTATCCATATGCGTTTTCGATTTTCGATTTTGAGCCGATAACGGGTAGAATTCACATGCCACCTCCCATTCATCAACAATTTGAGGGTAGAAATTTTGTGGTGTGTTCTTTTGTGCCTCGGATGTATGATTATCATCCCGATGCTATTCCGGCTCCGTACCATCACAGCAATATAGATTCGGAGGAGATTTTGTACTATGTAGACGGTGATTTTATGAGCAGAAACAACATCGAAAAGGGTCAGTTTACGTTGCATCCAGGTGGGGTTCCTCATGGTCCACATCCGGGAGCCATTGAACGGAGTATTGGCAAAAAGGAAACGGGGGAATTGGCCGTAATGATTGATCCGTTTAATCCGTTAAAAATTACGGCGGATGCTTTAAACTATGAAGTGAAAGATTATTATAAGAGTTGGATTATTTCTTAAAACACTATGATTATGAATGAAATAGCAGATTTAACACAGGTTGAGAATTTTAATTATTCGGGCGATAAATTGTTTGATTTAGCCGAAGATTTTTTACCAATAAATGGTACCGATTATGTGGAATTGTATGTTGGAAATGCCAAGCAAGCGGCTCATTACTATAAGACAGCGTTTGGTTTTCAAGAGTTGGCGTATGCTGGTTTGGAGACGGGGTTGAAAGATCGGGTTTCGTATGTACTGGTTCAGGATAAAATTCGGTTGGTGCTAACCACGCCCTTTGATTCAGGCTCTGATATTTCAGAACATATTCGCAAACACGGCGATGGAGTTAAGGTTATTGCTTTGTGGGTAGAGGATGCGCGAAAGGCATTTGAGGAAACCACATCACGGGGGGCTAAGCCGTATTTGCAACCGGAGGTATTAATGGATTCCGATGGAGAGGTAGTTCGAAGTGGAATACATACCTATGGGGATACAGTACATGTATTTGTGGAACGAAAGAATTACCAAGGTGTCTTTATGCCGGGTTACGAAGCTTGGAAGACAGAATATCAACCCACATCTACGGGTTTGAAATACATAGATCACATGGTAGGAAATGTGGAATTAGGGGCGATGAATACCTGGGCGAATTTTTATGCTAAGGTGATGGGATTTGCCAATTTAATTACGTTTGACGATAAAGATATTTCTACCGAATACACTGCGTTAATGAGTAAAGTAATGAGCAATGGAAACGGCCGAATTAAATTTCCTATTAACGAGCCGGCGTTAGGGTTGAAGAAGTCTCAGGTGGAAGAATATTTGGATTTTTACGGAGGACCTGGGTGTCAGCATATTGCAGTAGCTACGGACGATATTGTTTTTACGATTTCGGAGATGCGAAAGCGCGGAGTTGAATTTTTGTATGTACCCGGAACCTATTACGATACGGTGAAGGAACGCGTAGGAATTATTGAAGAAGATATGGAGGAGTTGAAGCGTTGGGGAATTATGGTTGATCGGGACGAAGATGGGTATTTGTTGCAAATCTTTACGAAGCCCGTAGAAGATAGACCTACATTGTTTTTTGAAATTATTCAACGCAAAGGAGCCAAGTCGTTTGGTAAAGGTAATTTTCAGGCATTGTTTGAGAGTATTGAAGCCGAGCAAGCAAGACGAGGTACACTGTAACGGAGTAGGGTTTATTTGCCTAATTTTAGTAGAAACACAGTATCTCCTTAATGGGATGAAATGATGAAATTCAATTTTTAAATTGGTATCATTTCTTTTGGTGCTATTCCAAGATTCGGGCTTAAATTGCAGACATTTTACAGGATATACCGATTTAATCGATTAGAATTTTATGGACAATAGAGAAGATATTTTACGGAGATTGGACGAGAAGTTCCAAAAAATAGGTCAAAACACCGATACCCACTTAGAAGGATTGGTTTGGAACAATCCTATAACCTATTGGGATTATATTTTACCTGATGCATTGTTGAGTTTGCAGGTACAGCGCACCAATCAGCCTGATGAAATGGTCTTTATTATGTATCATCAAATTAACGAGTTGTTGTTTAAAATGGTGTTATGGGAACTGGACCAAGTGGCGGAAAAGGAAACGGTGGATGCTGCGTTTTTTACTGAGAAGTTGCGGAGAATAAGTCGTTATTTCGATATGCTTTCTTCATCGTTTACCATTATGGGTGATGGCATGGAGAAGGAACAATACATGAAGTTTCGGAATACATTAACCCCGGCTTCTGGGTTTCAGAGTGCGCAATATCGAATCATTGAATTTGGATCAACGGAGCTAATAAATTTGATCGATGCGCGGTACCGTGCAACCATCGATCGAAACACGGGATATGACCATGCCTACGATCATTTGTATTGGCAAGCGGCGGGCAAGGATCACACCACTGGAAAAAAGAATGCGTTGTTAATGAATTTTGAGCGCCGATATCGTTCGGAGTTTTTACAAAAAATGGAGTATTACAATACCCGGAATTTTTGGACACGGTTTAAGCAATTGCCTGAAGAAGTAAAGCAAGACAAGGGCCTAATCGCGGCTATGCGGCATTACGATTACACAGTAAATGTAGTTTGGGTAATGGCACATTATAACGCGGCGGGCAAGTATTTGGGAACTGCTGCAGCTACGGGGGGTAGTGATTGGCAGAAATACATGCATCCGAAATATCAACGCAGAATTTTCTTCCCCGATTTATGGAGTGAAGAAGAGTTGAAAAATTGGGGCGAAGGTTTGTGATTGACTAGTTTAACAGCCTAAATCAAACAACAGGATTTTGTCCTGTTATTTGATTCTACTGTTTAAAAGTGGAGTTGGGGAGGTTCGAACTCCCGTCCGGAGAAGCGAGTGCTAGCGCTTTCTACATGTTTAGGGATCGATTGTTTTCGGGAACAGGCCGGCTCGTCCCTGGCCAACAAAGTTCCTTATCCAGCTTAATAATCTACCCTTGCGCTGATGGTGGGGGAGATACCCGGGCGTGTCGACTGCTTCGGGTGGAACAGGGCCCAAGTAAACTGTTCCGAAACAGATGGCAAGTGTCTAATCCTTCCGATTAGGCAGCCATGGCGTAGTTATTTTCGCCTCTTAAAAATTTGAAAGTTGAGATTTGAGTGCCAGCTTCCAAAGCACCACATGCTTACACTGCAATCAATCAACCCGTCGATTCCAGTCAACCCCAAAGAACGTACTGCAAAGTTACGAAAATTTGTCATGGGAATTGGGGAAATCAATGTAAATCGTTTTAATTCGCTATTAGTCAACTAATCAACAAACTATGAGAAAAAATTTACTAATTGCATTTGCCGCTGTGTCTGTGTTATTCAACGCTTGTACGTACGAGGAAGGTCCAATGTCGCTTGCGTCTAAAAAAGCTAGATTAGCCAACACTTGGAATCAAACTATCTTGGATGGCGGTTTTGCTCCGCCTTCTTACATGACAGTGACATTATTGTTGGATAAAGATGGAACTGGAAAACAAACAGTTGCCACCAAAAATCAACAAACTGGAAATGTTTCGGAAGCTATTTTGGACGTGAAATGGAAATGGGGTTCTTCAAAAGAAGAATTAATTTTGGAAAGAAGTTGGTCTGGAGTCTCTCAAGGTGAAAAGAAATACAGAATTGTACGTTTGGCTTCTAACGAAATGAAGTTAGAAAATGAAGGCAAGATTATTGAGACTTTTGTAACTAAAGAATAAATTTATCGACATAGAGATTTGTTCAAGCTAATAATTCATTCGGTTTATTACCAATGAGTGGTAGTTAAAAAATGTATTGATAATAAATTCCTGGTATTCCTTGCGAATTACCGGGAATTTTTATTTTTAGCACTTGTATGGAATTAGAGCGGCTGAATGGAAAAACCAGCTTTGGTGACAATTTCCACAATAGTTTCTGGGGTGGTTGTATCCTCAACTACGGCGGTTAGGATTTTTTGTGGGTTGTTGGTGTCCACGTTCCATTCTTCAATTTCATCCGATTCGTTCAACCATGGTGTAACAGATTTGATGCAG